>JAKAMV010000189.1 GCA_021812735.1 Chloroflexota bacterium
GAGCAGGCGCACCCGATCAAGTGCGATGAACTCGGCTGCGGTCCCGAAGCGCTCAGCCAGCGCGGCGTCCTCGATGGGTCCAAAGCGCAGGACGCGCGACTCGATGCGGGCCCCATGGATCGCCAGCGCGCGCGACCAGCCCTGCCGCCAGTCGAGCTGGTGGTCATCGAACGTGATATAGCTGCCTGAGCCCGCCCGCGTGGTGATGAGGCGCTTGCGTGCGAGCTCGGCCAACGCCTGGCGCACCGTCATGCGGCTGACGCCGAAGCGTCGGGCGAGGTCGTTCTCAGCGGGCAGCTGATCCCCGACTCCCAGCTGCCCGCCCCGGATTTCGTCCTCGAGTGCTTCGCTGATCCGCCGGTAGATGGCCATCTGTCTAGACATGTGTTGGCCCACATTATCGCGCTTGTCAAGACCGATGCTCGTTCCCAGATCCGTGGGCTCGAGCTGCGAGATGGGCTGAGCGACGCCATGGCGGCGCCCGCCCGCCCGACGCTCCAGGTCGATCTCGCACGGCGCAGCGGGATGCTGGCGGACGCCGAGCGTCGTTCGCGCGTTGGCGGTCTGCACTCGGGCTGGCAGCCCAGCCGACGACGATCGTGGCCACCGCTTCCGGCGAGCTCGACGCTGCGCACGCCGGTTTGGCGGATCCATCCGCCCCCGGCTCAGTCGCGACTACGGTGCCGCGGTCGCTCGGTCGCGCCGGTTCGGCTGGCGGCGGATCAGCTCTTCCTTCGATTCAGGCGGGCGCCAGGACGATGATGGCGGTACGGTCGGTGCTGCTGGAGCTGCGTGCGCGCCGGCCGGCTTCCCTACCGCAGGAACGCGGCTGCCACGCCGGCATCGACGGGGATGTGTAGCCCGGTGGTCAGACTCAGGTCGCCGGCCGTGAGCGCGAAGACGGCGCCCGCCACGTGTTCGGGCAGCACCTCCTGCTTGAGCAAGGTCCGCTGCGCGTAGAACTCGCCTAACTTGTCTTCGGGCACCCCGTAGACCGCCGCACGCTGCGCGCCCCAGCCTTTGGCGAAGATCCCCGAGCCGCGCACGACGCCGTCGGGGTTGACGCCGTTGACACGGATCCCGTACTGACCGAGCTCTGCCGCGAGCAACCGCACCTGGTGTGCTTGGTCCGCTTTCGCCGCGCCGTACGCGACGTTGTTCGGACCGGCGAACAGTGAGTTCTTGCTGACGATGTAGACGATGTCGCCGCCTAGCCCTTGGTCGATCATGATGCGCGCGGTCTCGCGGGAGACCAGGAACGAGCCCCTTGCCATGACGTCGTGCTGCAGGTCCCAGTCGGCGAGGCTCGTCTCCAAGAGCGGCCTGGAGAGGGAGAGGCCAGCGTTGTTCACAACGAGGTCCACGCCGCCAAAGGCGAGGACCGCGCGTTGGAGTGCGGCCGCGACCTGTCCCTCGTCTCGCACGTCGGCGGTGGCCGCGATGGCGGTGTCCGATCCGCCGAGCTCCTCTGCCACGGCACGCGCGTTGTCCCCGTCGACATCGACGATGACGACGCACGCGCCTTCTGCGGCCAGCCGGTGGGCGATCGCCCGCCCGATCCCGGAGCCTCCGCCGGTGACGAAGGCGATGCGCGACGCGAGTGGCTTCGGTTTGGGAAGACGTGCAAGCTTGGCCTCTTCGAGTGCCCAGTACTCGATGCGGAACTTCTCCGATTCGGGGATGGGTGCGTACGTCGACAGCGCTTCGGCACCACGCATCACGTTGATGGCGTTGACGTAGAACTCGCCGGCCACGCGCGCAGTCTGCTTGTTGGCGCCGAAGCTGAACATACCGATGCCGGGCACCAGCACGATCGCAGGGTCTGCACCGCGCATCGGCGGACTGTCGGGCTGTGCGTACCGTTCGTAGTACGCCCGATATTCGTCTCGGTAGGACGCGTGGAGCTCCTTGATGCGCGCGATGACGTCTGGCAGCGGCGCATCCGCCGCCGTGTCGACCAGCAGCGGGCGGACCTTGGTGCGCAGGAAGTGGTCGGGGCACGACGTTCCCAGCGCTACGAGTCGGGGGCACTCGGCACGGGCGAGGAAGTCGAGGACGACGTCACTGTCGGTGTAGTGACCCACCTGCCGGCGGTCCGTCGATACGAGCCCGCGGATCAGCGGAAAGAGGGCTGCTGCCCGCGCCCGGCGCTCAGTTTCCGGCAAGGGCTCGCGTCCTCGGACCAACGGACCGAACGGCTCGGGCTTGCCGCGTTCGGCGATGAACTGTTCGGCGGTGCGGATGATCTCGAGCGAGTGGGCTTCGCACTCGTCCGACGTAGCGCCCCACGCGCTGATCCCATGACCCCCGAGGATCACACCGATCGCCTCCGGGTGATCGCGGCGGATCGTTGCGAGGTCGAGACCGAGCTGGAACCCGGGACGGCGCCAGGGCACCCAGGCCACTCGACCGCCGAAGCACTCACGGGTGAGGGCTTCACCGTCCGCGGCGGTCGCCAGGGCGATCCCCGAGTCCGGATGCAGATGGTCGACGTGAGGCGCGTCCACGAACGCGTGGGAAGCGGTGTCGATCGAGGGTGCCGCGCCCCCCTTGCCGTGCAGGCAGTAGTCGAAGGCGGCGAACATTTCGTCCTCGTGCTCGACGCCTGAGTACACGTCGACCAGTGCGCGAAGCCGGTCCATCCGTAGGACGGCGAGACCCTCCTCTTTGAGCGTGGCCAAATCGCCCCCTGATCCCTTCACCCACATCAGCTCTACCGGCTGCCCGGTGACCGGATCGGTGGCCAGCGCCTTGACGGAGGTGTTGCCGCCTGCGTAGTTGGTGTTCCTCGGATCCGCCCCAAGTCTGTGCGATCGCGCGAGCAGTTCTTGTACGGGCGAGGGCGCGCCGCGCTCACTCGTGTCCGCCCGTGGCCCGGCTGTCGTAGTCAAGCGTCATCCCTCCGGTCCGCCGGCGCCGCTGGTATGTCACGCTCTCTGCGCCAAGCGTCCGGCGGGAACCATACCACGCTGCCGGATGGTTTTGAAGACTTTCGTATCCTTCTGTTGACACCTGCGATTCGCAGCGGTATCGTCCGGTCCACCGCAAACGTCCGGCAAGCATCCGCAGCGGATTAATGGGCAGGGGGACGCGTGACGAAGCCAGCGGCCGCGGTCGGGGAGGAGTTCGCCAGGGAGCGCCAGTACAAGATCGGGCGCATTGTGGAAGAGCACGGTCGCGCTCGGGTCAACGAGCTGGCTTCTCAATTCGGCGTCTCTGCCGTCACGATCCGAAAGGATCTCGTCCGGCTCGAGCAGGAAGGCCGTCTGGTGCGCACCCACGGCGGGGCTGTGGCGATCGGCGTGGCCCGGCCGGAAGGGGCGTTCGAGATGCGCGAACGCCTGCAGCGGGACGAGAAGGCTTCGATCGCCGCTGCCGCCGTCGACCTGGTCCAGGACGGTGAGGCAATCGCCCTCGACGCGAGCACGACCGCCCTGTACGTGGCGCGCGAGCTCAAATCGCGCGGCGGCTGGTCGCTGTTGACGGTCGTGACGAACGGCCTGCGCATCGCTTCAGAGCTGGCCGGCTACCCAGGGATCAGCGTGTTGCTGTTGGGCGGCTGGGTGCGCCACGAGGCGTTTTCGCTCGTGGGGGGCCTCGGAGATGGTGTTTTTAGGCGGATCAACATTCAGAAAGCGATCGTCGGTGCTGCCGGGTTCACCATCGGCACCGGCCTGACTGACGCGACCGAGGAGGAAGCGCAGATCAAGCGCGCGATGGTGGGCGCCGCACGCGAGGTGATCGCCGTGATCGATCACACGAAGTGGGGGCGCGCGTCGTTCGCGACATTCTGTCGCGCAGACCGCATCACGCGTGTCCTTACCGATGTCGCAGCCCCCCCAGAGCTGGTCGCAGAAGCACGTGCCGCCGGCGTCGACGTGTGGCTCGTCCCCTCGAGGGCGTCGTCCGACGATCATCCGCGCCCCGACGATTCGGCGCCCAACGAGGCAGGGCAGCAGCTGTGACTGCAGCGACGGACAGATGACGATGGGCGACGCTCCCGGGGCGGGAAGCTCGGTCCGCAGCCGTGTCGACACGCCGGGCGTCGCGCCGGACGGTCCAGCGGATTCTCCTAGCCGATCGCGACTGGAGGTCCGCAACGTCTCGAAGCGGTTCGACGCGACGGCCGCGCTCACCGACGTCTCGTTGGAGCTCCGCGCCGGCGAGATCCACGCCCTGGTCGGTGAGAACGGCGCGGGCAAGAGCACGCTCGTCAAGATCCTCGCCGGGGTCCACGTCCCGGACTCGGGAACGATCCTGCTCGATGGTGTCGAGGTCCAGATCCCGGACCCGGTGACGGCGCGCCTCCTCGGGATCGCCGTCGTGCACCAGGAACCCCGCCTCTTCCCCGACTTGTCCGTTGCCGAGAACGTCTTTCTGGCGCACCCGCCGACCCGCCGCTTGGGGGCCATCTCATGGGCCGAGATGCGCCAGATGGCGGCAGCCCTCTTCGAGGAACTGGGCGTGCACCTGGACGTGGGCGCGACCGTGCGCGGCTTGTCGATGGCTGATCAGCAACTCATCGAGATCGCCAAGGCGCTCTCGGTGGACGCCCGCGTCCTGATCCTCGATGAGCCGACCTCCGCGCTGTCCGCGCACGAGGTCGAGCGGCTCTTCGCCATCGTCCGTCGGGCCCGCGATCGCGGTGTGGCGGTCCTGTTCGTCAGCCACCGACTGGAAGAGGTCTTCGAGCTGTGCGATCGGGCGACGGTGTTTCGGGACGGACGGCACATCATCACCGCATCCGTCGGTGATCTGACCACGGCCGATCTGGTGCGCCACATGGTGGGGCGGGCCGTGACGCTCTTCCCGAAGGCTGAGGCGCCGATCGGGGAGGTGCTGCTCGAGGTGCGCCATCTTTCGCGTCCGGGCGCCTTCCAGGACGTCAGCTTCAAGGTCCATGCAGGCGAGATCGTCGGCATGGCGGGCCTCGTGGGGGCCGGACGCACGGAGATCGCCCGAGTCTTGTTCGGGATCGATCAGGCGTCCGGAGGGGAAATGCTGCTCGATGGGAGGCCGCTGCACCTCTCCTCGCCGTCGGCGGCGCTGCGTGCCGGGATCGCGTACGTCCCTGAGGATCGGCATCGAGACGGGCTGATCCTCGACTTCTCCATTACGGACAACGTCACGCTGCCGATCTTGCCGCGCCTCTTTCCGCATCTCCTCGTGCACCCCGCCACGGAGCGAACGCTGGCCAGAGGCTTCGTGGACCGGCTGCGAGTCCGGGCGACGAGCGTCGACCAGCTCGTCCAGGCGCTCTCCGGCGGGAACCAGCAGAAGGTCGTCATCGCGAAGTGGCTGGCCACGCACCCTAAGGTCCTGATCCTCGACGAACCGACGCGCGGCGTCGACATCGGCGCGAAGGTCGAGGTCCATCGGATCGTGTCCGAACTGGCCGCCTCGGGCCTGGGGATCGTGCTGATCTCGAGCGATCTCCCCGAAGTGCTCGCGATGAGCGATCGGATCCTCGTCCTCCACGAAGGTCGGATCACGGCCGAGATTCCGCGGGCCGAGGCGAGTGAGGAGCGTGTCATGTTCGCAGCTACCGGACACGACGGTGGAGCGTCGGCCGAGGCGGGTGGACCGTCCGAGGCTTCTCACGCAGGAGGCACCGCGTGAGCGTTAGCTGGGCCGTCCACCGCACACGACTGGGGCCCATACTCGGCGCGCTGGGCCGCTCGAGGGAACTGACTCTGACCGGCGTGATGGTCGTGTTGGCTGTCCTGGTGACGGTTCGCGCGCCCAACTTCCTTGCGCCTGACAACTTGAATCAGGTCACCGTGCTGGCGGCCATCATCGCCATCGCCGCGGTGGGCGAGGCGCTCGTGGTGATCACTCGTGAGGTGGACCTGTCTGTCGAATCGACGATGGGCCTGATCGCGTTTGTCGTGGGCGCAGTGCTCCGGGAGCATTCGACGTCTGTGCCAGAGGCGTGGGCGATGGGGCTTGGTCTGGCCCTCGTCCTCGGGATGGTGAACGGCGCCATCATCACGATCTTCCGGGTGCCCTCCATCGTGGTCACTCTCGGCACGCTCAACGTCTATCGGGGGCTCGTCTTCTTCGTCGCGAATGGAACCCAGATCAGTTTGTCCGACCTACCTGCGGGCTACACGAACCCCGCGACTCAGACGATCTTTGGCGTGCCACTCTTCGTGATCGTTGCAGTACTGACCACGACTCTCGCAGCCGTCGCGCTGCACTCCACGCGGTTCGGCAGACAGCTCTATGCCGTCGGCAGCGATCGTGAGGCCGCGACCGTCATGGGCATCCATAGTCGCTGGGTGATCTTCGTGGCGTTTTCGTTGTGCGGACTGCTCGCCGGAGTGGCCGGCGTACTGTGGGGCGTGGAGTTCGGGACGATCTATGCGACGTCTGCGTCCGGGGTTGTGCTGCAGGTCGTTGCAGCTGTCGTAGTCGGCGGCGTGGCCATTTCGGGTGGCTCCGGAACCGTCGTCGGCGCCGCGATCGGCGCCCTGTTTCTCGGTCTCATCAACAATGCGCTCCTGCTCCTGAACCTGCCTCAGGAATTGCTGCAGGTCATCTATGGCGCGGTGATCCTGATCGCAGTGGCGACCGACGCCTTCGTTCGTCTACGCGCCCGCGGCACCAGGCAGGCCGTTGTCCCATGACCAAGGAGCGGGCCGTGGCCGCGCCCGAATCGGCCCCTGTGTCGCCTGCGGTGGCCCGTCCATGGGCGCACCCTTCCGTCCTTGCCCGCTGGGAGTTCTTTCTTGTCCTGATCCTGGGCTTGTTCGTCTGGATGGGGACGCGTGTCTCCCCGTACTTCCTGACGCCCTCGAACTTCGCAAACCTGACGAGCGCCATGATGGAGGTTGCAATCATGGCGCTGCCTGCCACGTTGATCATCATCGCCGGGGAGATCGATCTCTCCGTCGAGTCCACACTTGGACTTGCGAGCGCCATCCTCGGCTTTCTCTGGGCGGCTGGTGTCCCCCTCGAGGTGGATATCCCACTCGTCCTCGCCGTCGGTGGGTTGGCCGGGCTCTTGAACGGCCTTCTTGTCGCACGAGCCGGCCTACCGTCGCTGGTCGTCACGCTCGGGACGCTGGCGCTGTACCGCGGCTTGGCGCAGGTGGTGCTGGGCACGCGGGCGATCAGCGACTTCCCATCTGGTTTCACGGCCTTCGGGTTCGGCACGGTCCCGGGGTCTCCGATTCCGTGGACGCTGATCGTCTTCGCAATGCTCGGCGCCGTCTTCTGGTTCGTCGCTCACGCAACCTGGATTGGCCGGCAAGTGTTCGCCGTGGGGAAGAACAAGGATGCTGCACGGTACGCAGCGGTCGATGTGGCCGCGCTCAAGACGGCACTCTTCGTGGTGTCCGGCGTCTTGGCAGCCCTTGCCGGGATCATCCTCACGGCACGGTTTTCGAGTGCTCGGGGCGACAACGGCAGCGGGCTCGTGCTGACGGTGGTCACGATCGTGCTGCTGGGTGGCGTGGACATCAACGGCGGCAAAGGGACGATCCCCGGAGTCATCCTTGCCGTCTTTACGTTGGCCACTCTGCAGAGTGCCCTGAACCTCGCGGGTGTATCGGGCGACTATCAGACGGTTGCCGTGGGGCTGCTGCTCATCGTCTCGATCACCGCTCCCTACATCGCTCGCCAGGCCAGGACGGTCATCGGGAGGGTACTGAGGGCCAGGCATCCGCCGCCCGACCCGGTCGCACACGGCGAGGTGGTTGGTTAGCGTCGTCGCATCGTAACGAGAGGAGGTACACGTTCGATGTTCCGTTCATCGTTGCGCGTCGTCGCCGGGATCGCGTCGGTCGCGCTCGTCGTAGCCGCGTGCGGCTCGGCGGCGACGCCGGCACCTGCGTCCCAGGCGCCAGTGGCATCAGCCGCGCCGGCGGCATCGGCCCCGGCCCCGTCGGCGCCGCCCGCATCTGCGGCCCCCGCGTCGGTGGCGCCCGGCGCGTCCGCCGCGGCCATCAATGTCGTCGTCATCCCCAAGCAGATCAACAACCCGTATTTCGACGTCGCGTTCAAGGGCGCGCAGAAGGCGGCAGCGGATCTCGGAGGCACCGTCACGCAGGTCGGGCCGAGCGCTGCATCCGCGCCCCAGCAGATCCCGTTCATCCAAACGGCCACCACCCAACACGTGAGCGCCATCCTGATCTCGGCTGACGACGCCACTGCGATCGCACCGGCCCTCAAGGCGGCGATGGCGGCCGGTATCAAGGTCGTTGGCTACGACTCGAGCCCAGCCGTGGGCGCGTACAACGTGTTCGTCAACCAGGCCGACACGAACGGCATCGGCCAGGGGCTCGTCCAAATGGCGTGCGACCTCGCGCCGAACTGCAGCGGCGAGATCGCTGTCCTATCGGCTGCGGAGACGGCGACCAACCAGAACGCCTGGATCGCGGCCATGAAGCAGACCATGAAGGAGGCGAAGTACAAGAACCTCGTGTGGGACGGCGTTGTCTACGGCAATGACGACCCGCAGATCAGCACAACCCAGGCGCAGGGCCTGCTCCAGGCGCATCCGAACCTCAAGGTCATCGTTGCGCCGACCACGGTCGGGATCGTGGCGGCCGCCCAAGTGGTGCAGTCGGCCGGTAAGACCGGCAAGGTCTTCGTGACCGGCCTCGGGACGCCGAAGGGTATGGAGGCGTACGTCAAGGCCGGTGTGGCGCCCGAGTTCGCCCTGTGGAACGTGACTGACCTCGGGTACCTGGCCTACGCCGTCGCGTATGACCTCGTTACCGGCAAGATCAAGGGCAACGTCGGCGAGACGTTCACGGTCAACGGCCTCAACAACAATCAGCCGTACACGATCGGCCCGAACAACGTCGTGGTGCTCGGTCCGCCGTTCGTCTTCAACAAGAGCAACATCGACCAGTACGTCCAGGAGTTTGGCTTCTAACATCGCTCGGTCGGGCCGACCCGCGCGGCGCCGCCGTCCGGGTCGGCCGACCGTTTAGAGGGCAGGTTCGTGGAACGCGTCGGCTTCGTTATGAGGCTCCTGCCTGGAAAGGCCGAGGAGTACCGTCGGCGCCATGCGTCGGTCTGGCCCGAGATGCTCGAAGCGCTTCGTCGCGCGGGCTGCCACAACTACTCGATATTCCAGCGCGACGAGGATCTCTTCGGCTATTTCGAGGTGGATGATTTCGAGCGGTTCCGGAGCATGATGGCCGCATCGGAGGTGAACACCCGTTGGCAGGCCGAGATGACGACGCTGATCGATCCGTGCACGGACCCTGCCACCGGGTTCCATCGGCGCCTCGACGAGGTGTTCCATCTTGACTGAGGCGAAGCTGCGGCTCGTCGCGGCCGATCTCGGGGCCGAAAGCGGACGGGTAGGAGTCGGCACTTTCGACGGAGGTCGGCTCTCGCTCGATGACGCCCACCGCTTCGCAAACGTACCGGTTGCCGTCGGCGGGACGTTGCACTGGGATTTCCTGCGGCTCTTCGGCGAGGTGCTCACGGGGCTCCGCCGCGCGGCCCAGGGAGGGCCGGTCGACGCGGTCGGGGTCGACACGTGGGGCGTCGACTTCGGATTGCTCGACACGCGCGGCCGCTTGCTCGCGAACCCTGTTCATTATCGCGATGGACGCACGAGCGGGATGCTCGAGGCGGCCGCCGCGCTCGTTCCACGCGCGGAGATCTACAACGCGACGGGCATCCAATTCATGCCCATCAACACGTTGTACCAGTTGCTCTCGATGGTGCGCGCAGACGATCCACTGCTGGGTCAGGCGGACCGTTTGCTGATGATGGGCGACCTGTTCGCGCACTTCTTGTCCGGCAGCATGGTGGCGGAATACACGAACGTCAGCACCAGCCAGTGCCTCGATTGCCGGACACACACCTGGGCACGACCGCTCCTCGAGCGCCTCGGCATTCCGACGCATTTCCTGCCCGAGCTGACAGAACCCGGCACTGTCCTCGGCCCCGTACGCGCGGATGTCGCCGCCGAGACGGGACTGACGGGGTCGCGCGTGGTCGCTGTCGCCTCGCACGACACGGCGTCCGCGGTCGCGGGGACGCCGTTGGCTGGACCCACGACCGCGTTCCTGTCCTCGGGGACCTGGTCGCTGATCGGGCTCGAGGTCCCTGCGCCCGTCATCAACGATGCGTCGTTCGCAGCCAACTTGACCAACGAGGGCGGCTTCGGACACACGATCCGGTTGTTGCGCAACGTGATGGGGCTATGGCTCGTCCAGGAGAGTCGTCGAGCCCTCTGGGCGGCCGACGACGGGCCCTCGTATGAGGAGCTTGCGGCCCTCGCCGCCGCGGCGCCCCCTTGGACAGCGTTCATCGACCCCGATGACGAGCGCTTCCTACGACCCGGGGACCTACCTGACCGGGTCCGCATGTACTGCAGCGAGACCGGCCAGAAGGTGCCGTCGGACACCGGGACCTTGCTGCGCGTGTTGCTCGACAGCCTCGCGCTGCGGTACGCACGTGTCGTCGGCGACCTTGGCGCTGCCGTGGGGTATCCCGTGGAGGGGATCCATGTGGTGGGCGGCGGTGCCAATCATCGGCTCTTGTGTCAGCTGACGGCGGACGCTACCGGCCTCCCCGTCCGCGCAGGACCGGTCGAGGCGGCGCTGATCGGCAATCTCGTCGTGCAGGCGATCGCCCTGGGGGAGCTCTCGAGTGTCTCCGAAGCGCGGGAGCTGATCGCGCGGTCGTTTCCGTTCACTGTGTACGAGCCGCGCTCCGACTGGAGCGAGGCGCGTACGCGCTTCGACGCGTTGCTCCGCGACCGCGTCGAGCCGGCGGCAGCGCCAGCCGTGGACTAGGGCACCAAATGTCGGGCGCCATCTTGTCCAAGAGGAGTGCGAACCATGGCCCTTGACCCATCCATCGCGCAGCCCACATCGGCCCCGCTCGATGACCGCATCGCCTGGGCGGTCGACGGGTTGACCGTCGAGCTGCCGTCGTGGGGCTTCGTGAACACCGGGACCCGGTTCCGCGTGTTCCCCCAGCCCGGCGTGCCACGGACGGTCTTCGAAAAGATCGACGACGCTGCCACCGTCAAGCGCTACACGGGCATCGCCGGGACGGTCGCCCTGCACATTCCGTGGGATCGTGTCGACGACTTCGCATCTCTCGCCGCGTACGCAGCGGACCGTGGGCTCCTCATCGGAGGGATCAACAGCAACACGTTCCAGGATGAGGACTACATGCTGGGCTCCCTCTGTCACCCTTCGCCGGCCGCCCGCGCCAAGGCCGTCGCTGCGATCGTCGAATGCTGCGAAATCGCCGCCGAGATCGGGTCGCGCGTCGTCAAGGTGTGGCTCGGCGATGGGACCAACTATCCGGGGCAGGACGACCTGCGCTGGCGGCGGCACCGTCTCGTCGCCGGACTCCGCGAGATCTATCCGCATCTACCCGAAGGGGCCCGCCTCTTCCTCGAATACAAATTGTACGAGCCGGCCTTCTACTCGACGGACGTCCAGGACTGGGGTCAGGCGCTGTCGGTCTCCCGACTCGTGGGAGACCGCGCGATGGTCTGCGTCGACATCGGCCATCACGCAATGGGGGTCAACATCGAGCAGATCGTGGCGATCCTGCTGGCCGAGGGTCGCCTGGGTGGGTTCGACCTCAACGACAAGAAATACGGCGATGACGACCTGATGCTCGGCAGCATCGATCCATACCAGCTCTTCCGGATCGCCCACGAGCTCGTCAACGCGATGCGCGACGACGGCGATCCGGTGGCGCAGCGGTGTGCGCGCGAAACCGTGTACATGATCGATCAATGCCACAACATCGAGCCGAAGTTGCCGGCAATGATCCGCTCGGTCATGAACCTGCAGGAAGCGTTCGCAAAGGCGTTGCTCGTGGACCGTGAGGCGTTGGTCGCGGCCCAGGCGGCGGGCGACGTCCTGGAGGCGAACCGTGTGCTGGCCGACGCCTTTGCGACTGACGTGCGGCCGGCACTCGCGCGCCTGCGCGTCGAGCGCGGGCTTCCCGCGGATCCGTTCCAGGCATATCTCGTGAGTGGCGAGGCGGAGCAGCGTGCGGCCGCACGTACCGGCGGGGCAGCAGCCGGCTGGGGATGACGGTGAGTTGATGGCGCGTGAGTCGGACGCTCTGGCGGCAGCACCCGCGGCGGAGCTGGAGGGATCCTGAGATGCCGCAGACGCCCCGCGTGCGCCTGTTCGTGACCTGCATGGTCGACCTCTTCCGGCCGCGAGTGGGCATCGCCGCGGTGCGGCTGCTCGAGCGACGCGGCCTCGCGGTCGAGTTCCCCACGGCACAGACCTGCTGTGGCCAGTTCGCCTTCAACGCGGGGCATCACAAGGAGGCCGCCGCGATGGGACGCCAGCTCGTGCGCGCCTTCGAGCAAGCGACCCCGGGCGATGCGGCGGCGGTGGCGGACGTCCCGGTCATCGCGCTGTCCGGGTCGTGCGCGGCGATGGTGTCGCACGAGCTGCCCGATCTCCTCGAGCGCGACGCGCTGGATCGCGGCGCGGCGCGGGCGACCGCCCAACGCTGGCGTCGTCGCGCGGAGTCGCTTGCCCGACGGGTCGTCGAGCTGAGCGTCTGGCTCGAGCGTGACGTCGCTCGGGTCAACTCCAACCCGGCGGAGGGTTCAACCGCACCGACGGCCACCCAGCCGGGGCCGGATACGGTTGGGCCGGTGCCGGTTGCCTGGCACACGGGATGCCATATGCGCCGCCTGCTGCAGGTCACCGAGCCACCGATCCACGTGCTCGAAGCTGCCGGTGCGGCCGGGCACGAGCTCCCTGACGCAGACCAGTGCTGTGGTTTCGGCGGTACGTTCGCCCTGTCCGAGCCTGAGCTCTCTGCAGCGATGGCGGACACGAAACTGCAGGCGCTGGCGACGCCGCGCGCCGACGGCGCGGCGTGCCTCGTCAGCGCGGACTTGGGTTGCCTGCTGCAACTGGGGGGCCGGTTGCAGCGCGCAGGGGACACCTACCCCGTGCTCCATGTCGCGGAGCTCGTCGACCTCGCCGACCAGGGCGAGCTCACGCCGCTCGGGATCGCGCGGGCCGCC
>JAKAMV010000190.1 GCA_021812735.1 Chloroflexota bacterium
GTCGACGTCGCCGTCGGTCCCGGCCTTGCGCAGCAGCTCGAGCAGGCCCATCCTCTGGTCGGCCATCGTGGTGTCCCTCCGTGTCGTCGGTTGCTACTCCAACGACGCGAGGATGACGCGGTGGCCGTTCGTCGTGCTGGCCACCCCGCGCTGTTACACCAACTCTAGGGACTCGACCGGAACCGGCCGACACGTGCACTGCGCGCGCCGACTGAGGCTCCTACGCGTCCGAGGTGGGAGAAGGATGCCCGCCCGGTGCGGCTCATCGTGCCAGAATGACCTCCTTCTGACGACGGTGCCGGGGGTCCGCGGCTGGCCATGCCAACGGATCGGCCCGTCCGTGACTCTTTCGGCCCGAGATCGCGATCAGGCCAGGCGGTGCCCGACATCCCGGCCGTCGCGCAGCGCCCGCAGGCTCTCCAGGTAACGTTCCCAGCCGAGCTGACGCGCCCGCACGGTGTCCCAGCTGGCGCACGGCGGAAGCAATAGCACGCGCTCGTCGTCGTAGCGCCGGATGCACGTGTCCCAGGGCTCCGGGTACCGGCCTTCGATCGCAACGCGACCCACCCAGCCCCGGCCGAGCGCCTCCAGCAGCGCTGCCGGCTCCGTTTCACGGCCTGCGTCGTCTATGCCCCGATCCACCGATCGACGCGGCCTGAGGGCTGCTGAAACGAAGAATCAGGCGCCCGCTGAACAGGGAAGATGGCGTTTGAGCAACCCACCAACCCGCCACAGCGGAGCACCTGACGGATGCGATCATCGCACAGCCTCGACCGCCTCGACACGGCCTTTGACGACGATCGCCTGGTGGCCGACGCGGGGCTCCTGCTGCCGGCCACCCTGGCCGGGCATCTTGGCCTCAAGCACCTCGTCGAGTCCCATCTCGATCTCGGGGCGGCACCCGGACGGGCGCACAGCGGGGACAAGCTCCTGACCCTCGTGCTGTCGGCCCTGGCGGGTGGCGACTCGATCGACGACGCGGATGCCCTGCGCGCCGGCGGCACGGGACGGGTGCTGGGGTTCACGGTGAAGGCGCCCTCGACCCTGGGCACCTTCCTGCGCAGCTTCCGCTGGGGCCATGTGCGCCAGCTCGACCAGGTCAGCCGAGTACTGCTGGCGCGAGCCTGGGCCGCCGGTGCGGGTCCCGGCGCCGAGCCCCTCACGATCGATCTCGACTCGACCGTCTGCGAGACCTATGGCCTCGCGAAGGAGGGTGGGCGGGACTTCGCCTACACCGGCGTGCGCGGCTATCACCCCCTGCTCGCGGTGGCGGCCGGCACGGGCGAGGTGCTGATGGCGCGCCTGCGGGGTGGCAACGCGAACACCGTGCGGGGGGCCGCCCACTTCCTGCGCGAGACGATCGGGCGGGTGCGATCCGCCGGCGCCTGCGGTCAGCTCACCATGCGGGCCGACTCGGGCTTCTACGCCCATGCCGTGGTCGCCGTGTGCCGGCGGTTGGACGTCCGCTTCAGCATCACCGTGCGCCAGCACCGCAGCGTCCGGCGCCTGATCGAGGCGATCCCGGACGACGCTTGGACGCCCATCCCGTACTGGCTCGAGGGTGGGGCCGACGTGGCCGAGACGACCTACACCCCCTTCGCCGACCAGCCGGACGCGAAGCCCGTGCGCCTCATCGTGCGCCGACGGCGACGTCGACTTCCTGCGTGAGGGGGTCCGCGTGCTGGCCCAGGCGGTCATGGAGGCCGAAGTCACCGAGCTCACCGGCGTCCCGCATGGCGAGCGGGATCCGGAGCACCGCCTGACCCGCCGCAACGGGTACCGCGAGCGGCGCTGGGACACGCGGGTGGGCACCGTCGGGCTGGCCATCCCCCGGGTGCGCGACGGCAGCTACTTTCCCTCGCTCCTGGAGCCGCGCCGGCGGGCCGAGCGGGCCCTCCTCGCCGTGGTCCAGGAGGCGTATCTGGCCGGCGTGTCCACCCGCCGTGTGGAGGACCTCGTGGAGGCCCTGGGCATCGCGTCGCTCTCGAAGAGCGAGGTCAGCCGCATCTGTGCCGCCCTCGACGCCGAGGTCGAGGCGTTCCGTGGGCGTCCGCTCTCGGATGTGGGGTACCCGTATCTGTGGCTCGACGCGACGTATCTGAAGGTCCGCGAGCAGGGTCGGGTGGTCAGCATGGCCGCCCTCGTCGCGGTCGGCGTGGCCATGAGCGGCGAGCGCCGCGTGCTCGCCCTGGAGCTCGCCGCGGGGAACGACGAGGGATCCGCCTGGCCCTCGTTCCTGCGCCGGCTCGGCGAGCGCGGCCTGCACGGGGGGCGCCTCGTCATCAGTGACGACCACGCCGGGCTCGTCAAGGCGGTGCGCGAACAGCTCCTCGGCGCCGCGTGGCAGCGCTGTCGCGTGCACGCCACGCGCAACGCCCAGGACCTCGTGCCCCGCAGCGCGCGCAGCATGGTCGCCTCGGCCGTGCGCATGATCTTCGAGCAGCCCGACGAGGCGTCCGCGCGGGCGCAGGCCCGCCACGTCATCGACAGCCTGCGGCCGCGCTTCCCGGCCGTGGCCGACCTGCTCGCCGACGCCGAGCCCGACCTCCTCGCCCACATGGCGTTCCCCGAGAGCCACCGCCGGCAGATTCGCAGCACGAACCCGCTGGAGCGCCTGAACAAGGAGATCAAGCGGCGCACCGGCGTGGTGGGCATCTTCCCCAACCGGGCCGCGGTCATCCGCCTCGTCGGCATGGTGCTCGCCGAGCAGGACGACGAGTGGCAGGACGGGCGGCGCTACTTCCGCCCCGAGACGATGGCCCTCATCGACGCCGACCCCGAGCGAGAGGAGGTGGGCCCGGCGCTGCTCATGGCGAGCTGATCAGAGTGGGCGCGAGGATGACGCGGTGTGACACCACGAACTGGGACTTGACCCCCGCGAACGGGGCCGTTGCGAACCTGTTGGGTGCCTTCATTCGGCCGTCATGCCGCACGCTCGTACTCGTGGATCAAGCCGCCCAGCCGATCCTGCCGTTGGACGTGGCGGGGCGACGCTCGAGCGAGGGGAAGCGGAGTCGGCAGAGCCACGGGCGGACGGAGTCTGCGGCTGCGGTGCGGGCGGTGCGCGTTGTAGTGGGTCACGTACTCGCGTACGACGGCCTCCAGTTGGCGGCGGTGGGCGATCACGATCCAGTCCAGGCACTCGTGCTGGGGGAGCAGGGCGACGCCGAGCAGGAGGAGGTGAAGCAGCTACCAGCCGCCTGACCAGACCGACGGGACGTTACACCACTTCCTCCGACTTAACTGTCCGGCGCACTGCATGAGCGGCCCGCCCTGTGCAGCGTGCCCTCGTGGCGCCTGCCGTTTCGACCCGCTTGCGGCGCGGCGGCGGTCCGGAGTCTAAATCCGCTCCGCCGGGATCGGGGCAGGCGCCGCACGTCCGGCAGCACCCGCGGCCCGGCAAGCCCCGCGACGCAGGTAGCCCATGGCGTGGAAAGCAGGTCAGCCACGCGGAGGCGACGCGGCCGGATCCGCGGCGCCCTGCGGATCAGGACGAGCGGGCCGCGCGACCCGCGAGTGTCCCGGTCTCGGGCCGATAGGCGCGGGGGTCGCCGAAGCGCAGGATCTCGGCGAGCGCGGTCTGCCAGGCCTCGCGATGGAGCGCGGGGGCGCGCCGGACCAGGTCGCGGGCGGCCAGCGCGAGCCAGGCCAGGGTGATCTTGGGACGCGGATAGGCAGCCCGCCAGAGGCCGGCCAGCTCGGTGTAGAACTCGGCCGCCGGCAGCGCGGTCGGGACCACCGCATGGACCAGGTCGAAGCGCCCGTAGTCGTCGGTGGTGAGGCGCGCCTCCACGCTCGTGTAGAGCTCGGTCCCGGGCAGGGGGGTCAGGACGGCGAATAGCGGCAGCTGCAGGTGCAGCTTGCGCACGTACGCGCGCAGGGCCGCGAAGTCGGCAGGCTGGGCAGCCGGGTCCACGATGAAGGAGGTCACGGGCTCGATCCCGAGGCCGCGCAGGATCGCGAGCGCCTGCTCGTTGTTGGCCACCGAGTTGTGCTTGTTGACCCCTTCGAGCGCCCCCTGATCGGGTTTCTCGAAGCCGATCACCACGGTGGTGAGCCCGATCTCGCGCCAGGCCGCGAGCAGCTCCGGGTGCCGGACGATGGTGTCGCTGCGGGCCTGCAGGTTGTAGTCCTTGCGCAGGCCCCGCTCCCGGATCAGGCGGGCGATCTCAGCCGCCCGGCGGGGGCTGGCCAGGAAGTTGTCGTCGGTGAAGAGGACGGTCGCCTCGTCGACGGCCGCCACCTCCTCGGCCACCCGGGCTGCGCTCTTGAAACGGACGCGCCCCTCGTAGAAGCGCCAGACCGAGCAGAAGGTGCAGCGATAGGGGCAGCCACGGGCCGACTCGACCGAGGCGAGCGGCTGGGCGAGGGCGGCATAGTAGTGGGCGCGCCCGGCGCGGGTCAGGGTGCGGTCCGGCCAGGGCAGCGCGTCGAGGTCGCGCAGCAGGGGCCGTGGCGCGGTGGGCTGCTGGCCGTCCGCCCGGTTGAGGACGAGCCCCGGGACGCCCCGGGGGTCCTCCCCGGCGGCCAGGCAGTCGGCCAGCTCGCGCAGGGTGGCCTCCCCCTCGCCCACCGCGATGGCGTCGATGGCGGGGTCCGCCGCGTCGATCGGGCGCAGCGAGACGTGGTGCCCGCCCGCCACCACGAAGGTGCGCGGATCGGCGGCTTTCGCGGCCCGGGCGATGGCGAGGGTGCGGGGCAGATCGATGGTGAAGCTGGAGCTGATCCCGAGGAGTTCGGGCCGCACGTCGGCCAGCGCCCCCGGCAGCCCCTCGGGATCGAGCCGCTGGTCGAAGAGGGCCACCTCGTGCGCACCGCGCAGGGCGCCCGCGAGCATCTCGAGGCCGAGCGGCTCGACCCGGGCCAGCTGCTGCAGGCCCAAGCTCCGGTTCTGATCCGGTTGCACCAGCAGGACGCGCATGGCACTCCTCCGCCGTCGCCTCGGGTTGCGCGAGGGGCGGGGACCGACCGGGTGGCGATGCCGGACGGCCCGCCTAGATCCTCGAGCGCTCGTCGCTGCCGAGACCGCCGCGCGCCGCAACGGCCCCCCTTGCCTCCATCGTATCCTTGGTCGATCCTCCCGATACCCGACGGCCAGGGATGCAGCAGCCTCTAGGGATAGGGACCGCCGGACCCCAGAGCCAGAGCCATCTGGCATGCGCAGGGCTTCTGGCCTGCCCCTGCAGGCGCTCGGTGCTGGATTCGGATGTCTGTAGGGGCGGGCAAACCACCGAGCGCGGACCCTCGCCGAGGCTCGCGGTCGTCCGCCCGCGCGTCGCGTCCTTCGGCACGGGTGGGTCATGGAGGATCGCCATGCGCGTGCAGCAAGCATCCGACCGGGGCCGTGACCGGCCGCTGGAGGACCGCATCGATCGCCGAGCCCTCGCGCTGTGGCCCGGTCTCGACCGTCGTGCCCTGGGCCGCTGCCGGCACGAACCGCGTCGCGTCGCCGCGCTGGTCTGCCGCCGGACCCGTCTCGAGTATGAGACGGTCCTGGCCCTCCTCTCGGTGCCGCTGCTCGCTCCGGTCGAGGCGGCCATGTGGTTTGGCTGAGCCGTCCCACGCTGGGGACGCGTGGCCCCGTGGGTCCGCAACTGGTCGTTGGGACCGGCACGCATATCGGGTACGGCGCGTCCCGACCGCGTAGGCGCCTGCTCCAGCACCGCCGCAGCGGTCGCCGCGCCCCCGCCGCCGAGCCGTGTCAGCCCAGGGGCGCGGTCGGCCGGGCCTCGGGCGAGCCCCGTGCGGCCGAGAGGAGGGCCCCGTACAGCTCCTCGTACCGCGCGACCGTCAACCCCTGGTCGTGGGCCGCGGCGGTCGCCCGGCTCGCCTGCGCCATGGCGGCCCGACGCGCCGGGTCGCCCGCGAGCGCGTCCAACCAGCGGGCGAGGTCGTCCGCATCGCCGGGACGGAAGAGGGCCCCGTTCCAGCCGGGTCGGACGAGCTCCGGGAGTGCCACCGCGTCGGCGGCGATCACCGGCAGGCCGACGGCCAGCGCCTGCAGGGTCGCGAGGCTCTGCAGCTCGGCCTCGCTCGGCATCACGAAGAGGTCGGCGGCGTCGAACAGCGCCGGGAGCGCGGCATCCGGGACGTAGCCCAGAAAGTGCACCCGCGACGCGAGCCCGAGCCGGCGTCGCAGCGTGTGCAGGCGCCCCTCGGCGAGGCCCCGGCCGGCCAACAGCAGGTGCAGGCGCGAATCGCGGACGCGCGCCATCGCGGTCACCAGGACATCCACCCGCTTCTCCGGATCGAGCCGCCCGAGGTAGAGCGCCAGGCAGGCCTCGGCTGCCAGCCCCTGGGCTGCCAGGAGCTGCGGGCGGGCGGTCCGGCCGGACGGGCGGAAGCGCGCCAGATCGACCCCGCACGAGATGGGCAGCGCTGCCGGGACGACCTCCTGGCGCCGCAGCAGGTCGGCCGCCGCCTGGGTGGGGACCGTCACCGCATCCGCGGTCCGGAACGCATCCCGCACGCTGGCCCACAAGAGCGACTCCACGACCGAGCGGACGGGCGGCGGGAGCGGCGCGTAGGCGGTGAAGTTGCGAGGCAGGAAGTGATTGGTGGCAACGGTCGGGAGGTGCCGTCGTCGGGCCTCGCCCAGCGCGGAACGACAGAGCGGGAAGTGGTCCTGGACGTGCACCAGCTCCGGGGCGAAGGCCGCGAAGAGCTGACCCAGGCGCGGCCCGGGCCGGACACTGATCGCAGCCCGCGGCGGGCGGCACGTGAGCGGGATCCCGGCGAGCCGGTAGAGCCGCAGGCGGCCGGAGCGGGAGCGGAGCTCCCGCCAGCCGGGGGCCGGGCAGACCACCAGCACCTCGTGGCCGCGCTCGGCGAGCCCCGCGGCGAGCGAGCGGGTGAAGGTGGCCTGGCCGTTGACGAGCGGCGGGTAGTTCTGGCTGACGAGGGCGATCCGCACCTCCACCCCTCCGCAAGAACCCGATCCTAGCGCGTGCAGGGTGCCTTTATCCGGTCGCCAGGCCGGCCGACCTGGGTCCTGACGTTCGCTGGCACGGCACAGCCGTGCAGGGCTACGCTGCCGATCCATCTCCCCCCTCGGACCGGAGGCTGTGGGGTGCCACTATTCAGGTCACGCTGCAATGTCGTACTCGTGCATCACACCGCCGAGCCGGTCGTGTCGCCGTACGTGGCGTGGCGACGCGCGAGCCGCGGCGAGCGGGGTCGGCGGGGCCTCCGGAGCCCGCAGACCGAGGGCGCGGTGCGGGCGATGCGTGTTGTAGCGGGTCACGTACTCGCGCAGCACGGCGTGGAGCTGGTGGTGGTGCACGATCAGTACCCAGTCGAGGCACTCGCGGCGGAGCGTTCCCACCCAACGTTCGGCGAAGGCGTTCGCTCGTGGTGCCTGCACGGGGGTCCGGATCACGCGCAGGCCTTCCGAGCGGAACACCAGATCGAATGACCCGCCGAAGAGAGCGTCACGGTCGTGGATCAGGAAGTTCCGGGTGGACAGCGCGTCACCCATCCGGATGGCCAGGTTGCGCGCCTGCTGGGTGACCCACATCGCAGTGGGGTGGGAGGTGACACCAGCGAGGTGCACCCGGCGGGTGTCGAGCTCGATGAAGAAGAGCACGTAGAGGCGCCGGCAGAACACGGTGTCCACGGTGAGGAAGTCCGTCGCAAGGATGCCCGCCGCCTGGGACCGGAGGAACGCCCGCCAGGACAGACCGAACCTGCGCCCAGCAGGGTCGAGCCCGGCTCTGGCGAGCACGCGGCGGATCGTCGTGGCGGAGATCCGAATGCCCAGACCCCGGAGCTCTCCCTGGATCCGCAGGTACCCCCAGCGGGGGTTCTCCTGGGCCAGACGAAGGATCAGCGCGACGACGTCAGGATCGAGCGGCGGGTGACCCGGACCCCGCCGCGGGTAGGTCCAGCGCCGCGCCACCAGGCGGCGATGCCAGCGCAGCAGGGTCTCGGGCGTGATGACGAAGCTGGACCAGCGCCTCCGCGGCAGCAGCCGCGACGCCGCGGCCAGAAAGACCCGATCGGCGTCGCGGAGTTCGGGGCGCGCAACCTGCCGACGCAGGATCGCCAGCTCGTGACGCAGCACGACGATCTCGAGATCCTTGGAGCGGCCCGAGCGGAACCGCAGCGTGATCAGTGCGAGCATGCGCCGGGTCGGGATGTACAGCAGCGATGGCAGCACGCGGTGAGTGCCTCCTGGCGAGGACGATCAGGACGCCACGATGACGACGGTCGGCCGCTCGTGGCTCCTGTACTGCTCGGCAGTGGTCGGCGCCACCTGCCGATCATCGCGAAGCCACGGGTCGCGAGCCTCGCGACCGGATAATGGCACCCCACACGCTCGACTCCTGGCGGGAGACGGAGTCAGCCATCCCGCTGCCCACCCAGCGCGCCCTGCGCACGCTCGAGTGGCTGGGACGGGCCGAGAACCTGGTCCTCGCGGGGCCCTCGGGCACCGGGAAGACGCATTACCTGGAGGGGCTCGCCCACCTCGCCATCGAGGCCGGGCAGCGGGTCAGCTGGTTCAGCCTGGAGTCGCTCACCGTGGCCATCGGGCGGGCCAAGGTCGACGGGTCGGTGGGCCGGGTGGTGGCCCGCATCTGTCGATCCGAGCTCATCGTGGTCGACGACATCGGGATGCTCCCCGCGGGCACGGAGGCAGCCGAGGCGTTCTATCGGGTGGTCGACGCCGCCTATGAGCGACGCAGCGTGGCGGTGACCAGCAACCTCCACCCGTCGGGCTTCGACACCATCATGCCCAAGACCCTTGCCACCGCCACCGTCGATCGGCTGCTCCACCACGCCCACGTGGTGCTCACCGAGGGCGCCTCCTACCGCCTGGCTGAGGCCACCGCCGGGAAGGGGGTGGTGCCGCTCACCTGACCCGAACGGGAAGATCCGCCGGCCGTCGGCGTGGAGATCACGTGTCCGCGAAGAGGGAGATCTGCTGTCCGCCTGCGAGGAGATGCCGCTGTCCCTTGACAGGCAACTAACCGCACACAAGGGTGCTTCAGCGTCATCACCGCGCCGTCCAAGGTGTTCACCTGGTGATCAGGGGATCGTCGCTGGCCTGACCGACGCCAGGACCTCCCGAACCGCGGCCTCGCCCGATGTCAGGTCAGGACCCCGGAGACAGGCGACAAGCTGGTGGTCGCCCGACCCGTCCGGTAGCGTCGGCGCGATCGCGATGAGTGTCTCGTCCCCGCCAATCTCGCCGCATATTCCCGGAACCTCCCGCCTGACCCGTGCGGCGGCACCGTTCGACGCGAGGGTGGTCCACGCCGTGGCCGTCGGTTGCGGGCTCAGCCCCCGCAATGGGATCCACGCCACCAGGATTCCATCCGATGACAGGCGCTGCAGCGGCCAGCAGGCCTCCAGCGACGGCGGATCGACCGAGCAGTTGACAGCGATCGGCTCAGGGGAGACGAACGTGATGCCCTCCTTCCCGCCAGGTTGAACTGGAACGGTCCCCGTCGCATGCCACGAGGCGGGGAACGACCATCGCACTGATCCGGCCTCCATGACGGAAACACGCGCGGTCGGCGTCG
The DNA here is from genome assembly GCA_021812735.1 of Chloroflexota bacterium. Next base: position 9,525 of record JAKAMV010000190.1, read on the forward strand.
GCACGGCAGTACAGGCAATGAACAGAACGCAGCAGGCCATCACGACGGCGAGGCTGTTTCGATAGGACCGAAGGGCCCATGACGACGGGCGTAACGCCTTCGACTCGGGGGCCTCGACGTCGAGACACCGCAGGTTGGTGCCGAGACGCGAACCGGCGCGACGCTGGACGGATTGTCGATGCTCATCGGTTTCGGAGAGAACCAGTCGGCTCATCGATCAAGACCCCGGAGCGCGGCGCTGAGGCTCGCCGTACCTACAGATTGGTGGACAAGCAGACGGGGCGGTGAGTCGCCCTCAACTCACCGCCCGCAGCACGACGAGGCAGGCCGCCAAGGCCATAATAACCCCCAGGTGGGTGCGTCCCATTCATCCCTCCCGGTCCCGTCACGGGGCCTCATGCGGTGGGACGCGACCCGACGCTAGCGGGGGCGGAGGGGTGGTGCCAAGTGGGTAGAACCCTACGCCGGGTGTGGGGATATCCCTACTTCCGCCGGGGGCGCGAATGGCGCAGCATGTCGCCGATCGCTGTGCTCGGCTTTGTCATCGCGGGATTCACCATGGCGGCACTGTCCGTGGCCACAGCGCTCTTGGGCACGGCCGAGCTCGGCGTGGTCTCAGGGCTTCCAGGGGCACAGGTGTCACACGTCGATCCAGGATCGTTCGCCTGGCAGGAGGGGGTTCGCGCCGGCCAGACCGTCGTTGCGCTGTCGTCGAGCGACAGCCCTGGCGGGGGAGGGATGGTGACGCAGGCCGACGGTGTGCGGATCGGCGCGACACTCGGCGGGGCCACCGCTCACCTGCGGGACGCGCTACCTGCGGCCCTGATCGCGCTCGCGCTGGCAGCGCTTGCGATCGCCGCGTTCCCCGGGCGACCCCGGCGCGCCGCGGCGCTGGCGACGTTCGGAGTCGTCGCGGCTTCGGTGCCCCTGACGATCGCCTCGCCGCCCGCGATCGAGATACCTGCCCGCCTGCTGGCGATGGTGGCACCCGCGACCTGGAGCGCCCGCTGGGGCCTTCGGAACGTCCGGGCGCCGTCGGTGATCGTCGCCCTCACCCTGCTCCTGGCCGCTGCCTGGGTCTTCGCCTGGCTCGCGGCGCCGGCGTTCTTCGACTCGATCGACGACCTCCGCGTCGCGGCCGTTCTCGCCGGTTGCGCGGGTGTGCTTGCCCTGCAGGTCGACGTCGACGCCGCGAGAAACTGGATCCGTTCCGTCGGTGGCCTGCGTGCCCTGGACGTTCTCGCCCTGGCCCTGGCGCTCGCGCTGGTGGCCGCCCTGCAGCTGATCGCGGACGCGCCTCCTCTTCTCACCGCCGCCGTGCTGGTTGCGGGTGTGCTGGTGTACCCGCGCCTGCGCCGGGCGGTCGGGGGTACGCTCGACCGCCTGTTGATCGCCGACCTGCGCGACCGGCTTACGGTGGAGGCAGCGGAGGCCGAGCGCGGTCGCCTCGCGCGCGACCTCCACGACGTGCCACTCCAGGAGATCGCGGGCGTGATCCGCCGGCTCGACACGGTACCGGACGCGCAGTCGGAGATCTCCGCGCTGAGGGGCGTGGCGGACCACCTGCGCGGGGTGGCGACCGACCTGCGCTCGCCGGTGCTCGATGATCTCGGTCTCGCCCCCGCGATCGAGTTCCTGGCCGCGCAGGTTGGCGCGCAGGCGCCGGGCTTCCGGGTCGACGCCGACGTGCAGAACGAGGCGGGCCCGACGAAAGACCTGCGACCGCCGCCAGAGGTCGAGGTCGCCGCGTTCCGCATCGTGCAGGAAGCGCTGTCGAATGCCGTGCGGCATTCGGGCGGGGGCCGTGTCGCCGTGCGCGGCGTCGTGTCGCGGGACGACGTCGTGCTCTCCGTAGTCGACGATGGACTCGGGATGCCCCAGGGCGCGCTGGAACGTGCCGGCCGCGAGGGTCACATGGGCACCGGGTCCATGCGCCAGCGCGCTCGCTCGATCAATGCGAGCCTGCGGTTCGAGAACGCCACGGAGGGGGGAGTGGCGGTCGAACTGGAGTGGCGGGCGTGAGCGTGGAGTGGACCGCATGAGCGTGCGCATTGCGATCGTGGACGACCACCCGGTCGTCGCCAGCGGGCTGGAGGGCGTGCTGGCCAGGGAGCCGGATCTGGAGGTCGTCGTCGTGGCCGGCTCGCTCGCCGCGGCGCGGGACCTGCTGGCCCGCGAGCGGCCCGACGTGGTCCTGCTCGACCTGCGCCTGGCGGACGGGTCGGGGTTCGACCTGCTGCTCGAGGCGCGCGAGCTCCCCGCGCCGCCCGCCTTCATCGTCGTGTCGAGCTTCGGCATGCCGCAGTACGTCGACGCGGCGCTGCGCCACGGCGCGAGTGGCTTCGTCCTGAAGACCGCGCCCACCGCGGAGATCCTCGACGCGATCCGCCAGGTCGCGGTAGGGGGCTTTGCGTTCCCGGCCGAGCTCCTGGTGGCGGTGCAGCGTTCCGGCTGGACGCCGCTGAGCCCGCGCGACCAGCGCCTCGTAGGGCTGCTCCTTCAGGGCCGCACGAACGATGAGATCGCGGCGACCCTCAGCATCACGCGCAAGGGGATCGAGGCGCATCTGGGGCGCCTGTTCGAACGGTTTGGCGTCGCGAGCCGCACCGAGCTCGCCGTACGCGCGGAGCGCGAGGGCTGGCTGGCGTTGCCGACAGACAGCCGGCGGGCCGAGGCGCGATGAACACCGGATCTGTCGAGACCCCGAGCGCGAGGGGGCGCCCGCGCACCCCTCCGGCGCTTCACAACCTCCAATCTCACCCCGCGGGGACCCGGTCTAGGCATCGCCTCGGGCTGCCGCAGCACTGTCGGCGCCGACCGTGGACTCCCCAGAGTTATGTCAGCGGGGAGGGGGCAGGGTCGCGTCCCGATAGGGTCGTCGATCTGCGAGACCGAGTGCCCGTCTCGCCTGGAGGTACTCCTCCTGAGTGATCTGGCCGCGGGCGAGTCGGAGGCGAAGCACTTCGTCGCCGAGCTCCTCTTCGAGTCGTCGGCGGGTTCCCATCAGAGCCCGAGTCACACGGACGATGGCGAAGAACAAGGCAAAGACGATGCCGAAGAAGACGCTGGCTGCGACGATCCAAGCTAGCAGGTAGTCCATACTTCGGGGCTCCCAGTTCGCCCAGGGAAGTCTGAGGATCGTGATCGCTCGACCCTCAACATGCTCAGCCGCGGGTACGTCATTGTGTTAGCAGAGTCGAGCCGCCTACCGCAACCCCCCAAGCGACTCAGCCCAGGTGCGAATCAGCCGTTGAGGCAACCCCAGGTGCCACTTGCGTACACCGTCACCTGAACCCAGCCCGACGCGGACTGGAACGGTTGCCCGAGGTCGAGTCCCTAGAGTTGGTGTAACAGCGCGGGGTGGCCGACACGGAAGCGGCCACCGCGTCATCCTCGCGTCGTTGGAGTAGCAACCGACGACACGGAGGGACACCACGATGGCCGACCAGAGGA
>JAKAMV010000887.1 GCA_021812735.1 Chloroflexota bacterium
AGCCGATCGCCGAGCCGGACGACGACGCCCCCGATCAGCGCGGGGTCGACCCGGGCGGTCAGGCGGACGGGCCCACCGGTGAGCAGGGTCAGGCGCTCGGCCAACGCGTGACGCTCATCGTCGGCCAACGGGGACGCACTCGTGATCGTCGCGCTCGTGACGCCGTTGCGACGGTCCACGAGGCGCTGGAACTCGGCCGCGACGAGTGGTAGCAGCTCGATGCGCCGCCGCTGCATGAGCAGCCCGATCAGGTTGAGGATGGGCGTCGGCAACGGCTCCGCGAGCGCGCGCTGGAGCACTTGTTGCCGCGCCACGCGGGCCAGCGTCGGGTTCGTCAACACCCGGGCCACCCGCTCGTCCGCGTAGACCGCGGCGGCCCGCGCGAGGGCAGCGTTCCAGGCGTCGACCGCCCCGCGCTCGGCCGCCTCGCGTTCCATCGCGACCTGGAACGCGGCCTCGGCGTACCGACGCGCGTCGGTGCTGGCGCGGGGCATCAGTTGAGGGGCCCCCCGTGGGCCAAGCCACCGCCCGAACCGGTCCCGGCCGCCGTTTCCGCGAGAAACTGCTCGACCAGACGGCGTTCCCGATCGGAGGTCATCGTCTCGCCCACCACCCGGCCCGCCGCGCGCAGGGCAAGGTCGGCGATCTGGGCCCGGACATCGGCGAGGACGCGCTGACGCTCGGCCTCGATCTCGGCAGCCGCCTGAGCGCGCAGCCGTTCGATCTCGTCACGGGCAGCGGCCAGCTCGCGCTCGCGCACTTCCTCGGCCCCCTTCTGCGCGCGCTGCAGGATCTCGTTGGCTTCGTGACGTGCCTCTGCGAGGACACGGTTCCGGTCGAGCGCCGTCTCCTCCCGCTCGCGCCGTGCCGCGTCGGCGTCGCGGAGGCCCTGCTCGATGCGCTCTCGGCGCTGCGCCAGGATGCGCGTGAGCGGCCCGAAGGCGAACTGCTGCAGGACGGCCAGGAAGAAGAGGAAGTTGACGGACGCCACGACGATCCAGAAGCCGTTGAAGACCAGCCCCGAACCGGCGGCCTCCGCAAGCACGGGGGTCGCCAGGTGGAATCCGCCGGCTGCGATCGCGTACACGTCTCCCGATCCTTCCGGGTGCCGTCCGCTACTTCAGGAAGACGATCAGGACGCCGACCACGAAGGCCAGGATCCCGAGCCCTTCGGCGAACGCCGCGCCCAGGATGAACGTGGCCCGGATCGTCGACGCCGCGTCAGGGTTGCGGCCCATGGCGCTCGTCGACATGCCGGTCAAGATCCCGATCCCGATGCCCGGGCCGATGACCCCGAGGGCGGCGAGGCCGGCCCCGAGCATTGCGATGTCGCCCATATGCGAACTACCCTCCTTGTGTCTTCCCCCGCCTCGGCAGGGGCTCTGGGCCGCGTTGACGGTCAGTGCGCGGGACCGGGTGCAGACCCGGCGCTGAGTGGGGGTCCGACGTTGCCCTCAGGTTCGGTGGCGAACGCTGGCGCGGCGCGTTCCTCCTCGTGGTGGCTCTCGATCGCGGTGAGGATGTACATCAGCGTCAGCGACGCGAAGATGAGGGCCTGGATGAAGCCGATGAAGCCCTCGAGGGCCACGAAGGGGATCGGCACGAAGGCGATGACCAGCGCGGTGAAGACGCCGAGCATGATCCCGCCCCCGTACAGATTGCCGAAGAGACGGAAGGAGAGCGTGACGGGCTTGAAGAACTCGAGGAGGAACTCGATCAGCCCCACGTAGAGATCGATCAGCCCGTCCGCGATCCCGCGATGGAAGCCCTGCAGGTTGATGAACTTGCCGAGGTAGCCACGGACGCCCAAAGCGCGTACGCCCTCCACGTGCGTGACCACGAACGTGACGAGCGCGAGACCGATGGTGATGTTGATGTCGCTGGTCGGCGTGCGCAGCGCGCCGATCTTGTCGCCGAAGAGGATCAGGTCGGTCCAGTTGGCGAACATGATGAAGAGGAAGAACGCCGAGAAGAGGCTCACGTATGGTCGCGCGGCCGGGCCGCCCAGCCCGTCGGCGAAGGTGGCGAACTGCTCGTAGATCCACTCGAAGGCGTTCTGCAGGCCGCCGGGGATGATCGTCATGCGCCGCGTGGCGAGCACCGCGAGGACGAGCAACACGGCGATCACGATCCACGAGGCCAAGATGCTCGAGGTGATGCTGGGGTGGAAATCGACGACCAGCGCGGAGTTGGAGGCCGGCCCACCGGGTGCCAGGTCCCAGACGACGTTGGGCGGCACCGGCTCCAGGTTCTGGAGGATGGTCACCTTGGGGTCCGGGAAACCCTTGGGCGCCGCGGCGATCACGGCGACGGCGTCGATCACCACCACGGCAGCCGCGGCGATCCACAGCGGACGGCGGCTACGGGCGCGCGCAGGAGTAGCGGGCTGCGGTGCCTCCCCTCCGGCGATCGGCTTGGCGGGCGAAGACTCGCTCGTCACCTTTCTCCACTCGATGAGCGCGGCTCGCGCCCGCTCGGATCCTCGACTACTGGTAGCGTGCCAGGAACCGGCTGATGAGGCGCATGACGACGAGCCCGCCCGTCGCGAGCCCGAGGATCGATCCCACCAGCAGGAAGACCGGCAACGTATGCAGTTGCTGATCCACCCACGCACCTGCCAGGACGAATATCAGGATGGTGGTTGCGAGCGCGGCGCCGATCTCAGAGAAGAGGGCCAGATAGGCGCCGACTCGACCAGGCTCACGCACTCGTCACCCGGCAAAGCCGCGAAAGTATAGCAGCTAGCAGCGGCGCCGCATGGTACCACGAAGCCCGCGGCGATCATGCGTCCCGGTGGTTGCTCAGTGAATCTGACAGCCCGAACTGCTCAGTGACTCTGTCAGTCTCTCCGGATGCGAGAGGGGCTGATATTGACGACACAGGACCAGCAGCGTATCGAGGTGCTGGCACGCT
>JAKAMV010000191.1 GCA_021812735.1 Chloroflexota bacterium
CGCCATCTTCCCCGAGGAAAGCCTCCCGGCGCAGTGGGCCGGCTACACGGCGATCAACGTGCAGTGGTACTCGGACAAGGCCGCGGCCCGCGCCGCCCTGGACGCGCTCAAGCCCCGCTGATCGCGTCTGGTCGGCTCGCCGGCCCCCAACCCGTCACGGCCCCGCCCCTCGAAGCGGGGCCGTTTCGATTCCCCGGCTCGCCGGTCGGCGTCCGCCCGGGGCCCGTCTGCGTCGCGCCGTCAGCGTCGGGCGTCGGCCCGAGCGTCCCGCTCTGGCCCGGCCCGTGGACCTGGCCCGTAGACTAGGCTCGTGCGCATCGTCTCGCTCCACCCCGCCGCCACCGAGATCGTGTTCGCGCTCGGGCTGGGCGACGAGCTCGTGGGCGTGACCGCCTACTGCGACGAGCCGCCGGAGGCTCGCCAGGTTCCGGTCGTCGCCCGTCTCTCCGGGGCCGCGCGAGCCGGGTTGCCGGGGCCCGGGCTGCTCGAGCTCGACCGCGAGGCCCTCGGGGCCGCGGACCCGGACCTCGTCATCCTCTCCGACTCGAGCCGTGTCTGCGCGGTTGGCGCCCGCGAGATGCGGGCGATCGCCGACAGCATCGACGAGGAGATCGCGGTGCTCACCCTTGACCCGGTCTCGGTGGAGGGCGCGCTCAACGCGATCCAGACCGTGGGCGCCATGACCGAGGCCGAGGACGAGGCGATGGACGTGGTGGCGGGGCTCCGCGAACGTCTCCAGGCGATCGAGGCCATCGTGGTCGCCCGCCGTGACCACGGCTTCAAGGCGCCGCGGGTCGCCGCGCTCGAGTGGCTGGACCCGCCCGTGTCGGTCGGCCGCTGGGTTCCCGAGCAGGTGCGCCTGGCGGGCGGCTGGGAGCTCCTCGGCCGCGAGGGGGAGCGGGGCGCGGCCACCTCGTGGGACGCGCTGCGCGAGGTTGACCCCGAGATCATCGTCCTGATGCCCGCGGGGATGGACCTCCCGACGACGCTCGCCGCCTGGGCCTCGACGCCGCGGCCGACGGGCTGGGACGACCTGGCGGCGGTTCGCGCCGGGCGGGTGTTCGCGGTGGACGGCTCAGCCTACTTCTGGCGGCCCGGGCCGCGCCTGGTGGACGGCATCGAGGTGCTCGCGGAGATCGTGGACCCGGTTGCGTTCGACGGGCTCGCGCCGAGCGACAGCTTCGCGCCGGTGGGCTGAGATCCCGCGGCTCGGCTGACGCGTCACGCCGCTCGACCGGCCCGGCGGGGGCCCGCGTGCGCGGTGGTATCCTCCGGCGCGATGTCCCCCCTCGCGAATCGCACCGTCGCGACTGTCGGCTCCGGAGTCATGGCCGAGGCGATGATCGTCGGGCTGCTCCACGACCAGCTCGTCGAGCCTGGCCAGATCGTGGCGAGCCATCCCCGGGCCGAGCGGCGCGCCGCGCTCGCGGCGACGCACGGCATCCGAACGGTCGCGTCGAACGTCGAGGCGGTCAACGGCGCCGACGTGATCATCCTCGCGGTCAAGCCGCAGATGCTCGCGAAGGTGGGCCGCGAGATCGGGCCGCACCTCCACGAGGGGCAGGTCGTCCTCTCGGTCCTGGCCGGGCCCACGTCGGCCGCGCTGGTGTCGGCGCTGGGCCACGACCACGTCGTCCGGGCCATGCCCAACACGCCCGCCCGCATCGGGGCCGGCATGACGGTCTGGTACGCCACGCCCGCCACCACCGAGGAGCAGCGCGCCCAGGCGAAGGCGCTCCTGTCCGCGCTGGGCGCCGAGCTCGAGGTGGAGGACGAGAAGTGGGTCGCCATGGCGACCGCCGTCTCCGGCACCGGCCCGGCCTACGTGTTCCTCGTCATGGAGGCGCTCATCGACGCGGCCGTGCACCTGGGCTTCCCGCGCCACATCGCGCACGACCTGGTCATCGAGACGCTGGAGGGCTCCACGCGCTTCGCGAAGCAGTCCGGCGACCACCCGGCCGTGCTGCGCAACATGGTGACCTCCCCGGGCGGCACCTCAGCGGCCGCGCTCCATGAGCTCGAGTCGGGCCGTCTGCGCACCGTCCTCTCGGAGGCCGTGTGGGCCGCGTTCCGGCGCACCGTGGAGCTGGGCGACCAGCTCGAGGCGCAGCTGGGCGCCAACGAGGTGAAGCCGGGGCGCGGCTAGGCCTTCGCGGCCAGCGCCGCCTCGAGCGTCGCGATCTTGTCGAGCAGCGTGTTCAGCGCGGCGTCCTGCGCCTTGAGGTGCTCCTGGATCTGGCGAGCCTCGTGGAAGGTGGCGTCGGCGTCCTTGTAGGTCATGTCGGCCCGCTTGTCCGACGCCTTGCCCAGGATGTTCTGCCCGACCATGATCACCGACAGCATGACCAGCTGGATGAACGTCTGGCTCACCCACTGGATCAGCGGCAGCAGGCCGCCGCCGATCGCGTCCGGCAGCACGATCAGGGCCAGGATCGCGAACGCGTAGGCGCACCACATGGTGCCCACGGCGGTCGTCAGGGCCAGCGCGATCTTCCCGTTGACGCCGACGTGCTCGTCGACGATCTTCGGCGGCCCGGCCGCCTTGCGGCTCTCGATGCGGGGGTGGGGGACGTGCTCGAACGCAATGGTCATCGGGGTCTCCCCGCCGGTCTGGCCGGCGCATCCACATCGCGGCCCAGGGGGACCGCACGGCTCGGAATCTAGCCGCCCGAGCGCAGTCCCGCCCGGACTATGCTTCGGACCGATGGCCACTCCCCCCTCCGCCGCCACCCAACTGTCCGAGGCCGACGAGCTGCGCGTCCTCGAGGACCAGCTGGCGCGGATGCGGGGGATGCTCTTCGGCTACTCCGAGCGCTTCTTCGAGCGGATCCGGACGTACCTCCTGCTCACGCTCGCCCTGCTCGTGCTGGCGGGCTCGGGCGTGTTCCGCGGCGCGGTGGTCGCCGTGCCGTTCCTGATCCCGTTCGCCTTCCTCGAGACGGGCTACCTGTTCTTCTACACGGTGTTCGCGCGCCGCCACGCGGAGTACCTGGAGCGCGAGATCAACGGCCGGCTGGGTCGCGACGTGCTCGTCGCGCACCGGCTCGAGGCCGCCTATCTCTACCCGCCCGACGCGCCCAAGGTGGCCGGCATCTCCGCGGGCAACCCGGCCGGCATGATGAGCGCGGTCACGATCGGGTACACCGTCGGCGCCGCGCTCCTCTGGCTGGCGGGCATGCGCGGCCTGCTCGACATGGAGCAGAGCGCGCTGCTCGTCGCGGCCGCGCTGGCCTGGACCGCCGCGATCGCGCTCTATCTCGTGGTCACCTTCGTCACCCGCCACGACGAGCGGCGCCTGATCGCGGCGCTCGACGCCGCCTACGGCCCGATGCACGGCTCTTCCCCCCGCTGATCCCGAGGTCCTCGATGCCCGACCGAACCGCCGTCAACGACCTCGCCGAGCGCGCGATGCGCTCGACGCTCCTCTCGCTCTCGCACCGCCGGGCGCTGGGGCAGCTGGCCACCCGGGTCCCGGTCACCCGCCCCATGGTCCGGCGCTTCATCTCCGGCGAGACGCTCGACGAGGCGCTGCCCGCGATCCGCCGGCTGCACGACGCGGGCATGGGCACGACGGTGGACGTCCTGGGCGAATCGGTGACCGCGGAGGCGGACGCACGCGCGGCGGCCGACCGCTACCTGGGCCTGCTCGATGCGCTCGCCGGCACCGACCTCGACCGCAACGTGTCGCTCAAGCCCAGTCAGATGGGCCTCGGCATCTCGCCCGCCCTTGCCCGCGAGAACGTGGGACGCATCGCCGCCAGGGCCGTGGAGACGGGGGCGTTCGTCAGGATCGACATGGAGGATCACACCACCACCGACGCCACGCTCGAGCTGTGGCGGGCGGTTCGCCCCGCGGGCGAGCACCAGCCCGGCGCCGGCGGCCGTGACGTCGGCGTCGTCATCCAGGCCGCCCTGCGGCGCAGCGACCGCGACGTGGACGCGATGATCGAGGCCGGCGGCCGCGTCCGGCTGTGCAAGGGCGCCTACAAGGAGCCGCATGACGTCGCCTACGCCGACAAGGCCGAGGTGGACGAGGCCTACGAGCGGCTGATGCTGCGGCTCATGCGCCGCGGCAACTACCCGGGGATCGCCACCCACGACGTGCGCCTGATCAGGCGGGCGATCGAGGTGGCCAAGGCCGAGGGCATCGCGCGCGACGCGTTCGAGTTCCAGATGCTCTACGGCATCCGGCGCGACCTGCAGGAGCAACTCGCGGGCGCCGGCTGGCGGGTCCGCGTCTACGTGCCGTTCGGCGCGCAGTGGTACCCGTACTTCATGCGCCGCCTGGCCGAGCGACCGGCGAACGTCACGTTCCTGATGCGCAACATGTGGCGCGACCGCGGGGCGGGCTGAGCGTCCCGCCGCCCCGTCCGCGCCGTCGCCGCCCCCGCGCCGCCTCGGGCTCGCCGGTCATTTCGGGACGCAACGGTCGCGTGGGCGATCTGTACGGGCCGCATCGAGGCGGGCCCGTTGTGCCGGGAGCCGAGTGACGCGACAGCCGGACCCCGAAGTGGCGGAGACGGCCCGTCGCGCAGCCGTCGCGTCCCGAAATGGCCGAAGAGCGGCGCGCGCCGCGGACCCTGGCGCGCTTCGGGCTCTCGTGAGTGGCGCGGCTGCTAGGGGCGGACCCGGGGGCCGGGAGACTCGGCCCGGAATCGAAGAGCCGCCGGAAGGAGGTTCTCCGGCGGCCCTCTTCGTGCGGCGGGCAATCGCCGCGTCATACAGCACCCGGTGTGGTGGACCTGATCACCAGCGGCGGCTCACCAGCGCTTCGCCGACTGGGGGAAGATCATGAGCAGGGCGGCAATGCTCCCCAGGAACATCGACGCCCGGAAGGCGTACCACTTCGCGGTCTTCATGGGCAGGTCCTTGTGCGTCCTTCCCGCTGCAGGCTGGACCTCCTGCAGCCCGAGGCCGTGAACGTAGTCCGGCGGGCCGGGCACACGGAATAGCCCGTAGGTACTGGTACCCGGTCGCCGAAAGGCACAGGTGCGGGTGCGCACCACCCGCGCCCCTGCCGCCGACGCCCGACCCCGCCCGCGACGCCGCCCGCGCCGCTGAAACGCCGATCTCCGGGCCCGCGGACCGCGTGGCTGCGGCATCATCCCCGCATGCGTGACACCACCGCCTCTGCCACTCCGCCTCTGCCGCCGCGAGGCGACCTGCGCCGCCGGATCCTTGCCGGGGAGCCGACCATCGGCGCGTGGGTCAACCTCGGCTCGCTCGCCGCAACCGAGCTGGTCGCCCGCGCCGGCTACGACTGGGTGGTCCTTGACCTGGAGCACGGCATGGGGGGCGAGGCCGAGATCCACGGCCAGCTGCTCGCGGTGCAGGGCACGCCCACGACCGCGCTGGTGCGCGTGCCCTCGATCGAGCGGCTGCGAATCGGCCGGGCGCTGGACCTCGGCGCCGACGGCCTGGTCCTGCCTCGGTGCGACACGCCGGCCGACGCCGCCGACGCTCTCCGCTGGATGCGCTTCCCGCCGGCCGGCATCCGCGGCGTGGCGCTGCCCAACCGCGGCAACGGCTATTTCGAGCGCGGTCACGCCGACCTCGCGGCCGCGGTGAACGACCGAGTCCTCGGGGTGTTCCAGGTCGAGTCGCCCGAGGCGGTGGCGGTGGCCGGAGACCTTGCTGCGATTGACGGCGTGGACGTCCTGTTCGTCGGTCCGGCCGACCTGTCGCACAGCATGGGCATCCCCGGCCGCCTCGCGGAGCCGGCGTTCCTCGCGGCCCTCGACGCGGTGGTGGCCGCCTGCCGGGCGCACGGCAAGGCGGCCGGGATCCTCCTGCCCGACGCAAGCTCGGTGCCGGCGCACGTGGAGCGCGGTTTCGCCTTCCTGGGCGTCGGGTCCGACACCGCCTGGGTGGCGTCGGGGGCACGGGCGCAGGCGGCGGCGGCTCGGGCGGCGCTCGGCTCCGCCTAGTCCTCGCCCAGGCGCACCGCCGGCTGCGGCAGCTCGGCCGGCTCGCCGCGCGAGCCCGTCTGCGACAGCACGACGCCGGCCAGGATGAGCGCCCCGCCGGCCAGTTGGATCGCGTCGAGCCGCTCGCCCAGCAGGATCCCCGCGGCGGTGATCGTCCACAGGGGCTCCACCGTCGACAGCAGCGACGCCTGGGCGGCTCCGACGCGCTGGGCGCCGGCGTAGAAGAACTGCACCGCAACGAACCCCGCGACGATGCCCACGCCCAGGATCCCCGGCCAGGCTCCCGACGGGATGTCGGCGGGGAGCACCGGGTGGTTCAGGGCCAGGCAGATCAGCCAGTAGGAGACGGCGGTGGCGCTGAGCATCACGGCGCCGACCACCGAGGCGTTGGCGGCGCCCGCCGACTCGCTGCCCACCGCATGGCTGGTCTCGCCCGAGTGGCGGGCGGCCATGATGATCCACACCGAGTAGAACAGCGGCGCCGAGATCACCAGCAGCAGGCCGCCGAGCGGCGGCATCTCGTCGGCCCGGATCCCGCCCACCGCCAGCACCACGCCCGCGACCGCGATCCCGAGCGCGGTCCACGCTCGTCGGCCCTCGAGCGGGCGCCCGAACCGGAGAGCCAGCACCGCCACGATCGGCGGGTACACGTAGACGATCAGCGCTGCCAGCGAGAGGGGCGTCGTGGCGATCCCGGCGAAGTAGGTCGCCGTGTTGGAGATGTAGTAGACGCCCAGACCCACCGACGTCAGCAGGGTGCGCCGGGGCATGGCCCGCAGCGCCCGCAGCGCCGACGGGCTGGCCAGGAGCACGGCCCACGCGAGGCCGGCGGCCAGGAGGAATCGCCAGGCCATCAGCGTCAGCCAGTCGATCCCGGCCGCGTAGGCGGGGCGGGCGAACAGGCCACCAGACCCGAACGAGATGGCGCTGATGACGACGAGGACGATGCCCACGAGCCGCGATCGGTTCACGCCCGCGAGGGTACCGGCGACGGGTCCCGGCGCGGGCCCGTGTTGCCCGGGGCAGGCCGCCCGTTGTTGTCCGGCGCGGGCCCGTGTTGCCCGGGGCAGGCCCCCGTGTGCCGCGTGGCGCATCCCGGCCGGCCCTCCCGCCCGGGGCGGTACACTCTGCCCGTGGCAAACCTCAACGAGCGCGCCGTCCTGGCGCGCGTCCCATCCCTCGCTTCGCAACCCCTCATGGTGGTTGGGCGACGGCAGCCGGTGGCCATGCCCCCGGGCACCTCGCTCGGCGAATGCCTGCGGGCCATCCAGCAGCTGGGCACCGGCGATTCCGTGTTCATCACGGACGCCGACGGTCGGCTGGTGGGCGTGCTCACGGAGCGCGACATCTTCGGTCGCCTGGTTGGCCCGGACGTGGCGTCCGGGGTGGACCTCGACGCACCCGTCGAGGGCTACATGACCACCGACCCGCACACCCTGCGGCTCTCCCAGACCGTGCGCGACGCGCTCGCGCTCATGCAGTCGAGCCGCTACCGCAACGTCCCGGTCGTCGATGACGACCGCAAGCTGGTGGGCGTGGTGCGCCAGGTGGACCTCCTCAAGTTCCTGGCTGAGGAGTTCCCCGAGGAGCTGCTGAACCTTCCCCCCAGACCGCATCAGCGCATGGAGCAGGCCGAAGGCGGATGACTAGCACAGCTCAGGGCCCCGAGCACGACGTTCGGGAGCTCGATCGGGTCACGATCCGGTTCGCCGGCGACAGCGGCGACGGCATGCAGCTGACCGGGACGCAGTTCACCCGGACGGCAGCCGTCTTCGGCAACGACATCTCCACCTTCCCGGACTACCCGGCCGAGATCCGCGCCCCCGCGGGCTCGCTGCCCGGCGTCTCGGGCTTCCAGATCAGCTTCTCGGCGTCGGACATCCACACCCCGGGTGATGCGCCGGACGTGCTGGTCGCGATGAACCCGGCAGCGCTCAAGACCAACGTCGTGGACGTCCCGCCCGGCGGCGCCGTCATCGTCAACAGCGACGCGTTCACGGCCGGCAACCTGTCCAAGGCGGCCTACGCGTCGAACCCGCTCACCGACGGGTCGCTCAAGCAGTACAAGGTCTTCCAGGTGCCGATCAGCACCCTCAACGCCGCGGCGCTCGAGGGGCTGGACATGACCAGCAAGCAGGCCGACCTGACGAAGAACTTCTTCGCGCTGGGCATGATGTTCTGGCTCTACGAACGGTCCATGGAGCCCACGCTCAAGTGGATCGACCAGAAGTTCGGGGGCCGGCCGGTCATCGCCGAGGCCAACCGCCGCGCGCTGCGCGCCGGCTACGCCTTCGGCGACACGACCGAGATGTTCCACGAGACCTATCGGGTCCCGAAGGCGAAGCTGCCGCCCGGCACCTACCGGAACATCACCGGCAACGAGGCCACCGCGCTCGGGTTCCTGGCGGCGGCCCAGGCCGCCAAGCGGCCGCTGTTCTACGGCTCCTACCCGATCACGCCGGCCTCGGACATCCTCCACCAGCTGTCCGCCTTCAAGAGCTTCGGCGTCAAGAGCTTCCAGGCCGAGGACGAGATCGCGGCCATGGGCGCCACCATCGGCGCGGCCTACGGAGGCTCGCTGGCGCTGACCGGCACCTCCGGCCCGGGCCTCGCGCTCAAGACCGAGGCGATGGGCCTCGCGGTCATGACCGAGCTGCCCGTCGTCATCGTCAACGTCCAGCGCGCCGGCCCGTCCACCGGCCTGCCCACCAAGGTGGAGCAGGCGGACCTGTTCCAGGCGGTCTTCGGGCGGAACGGCGAGGCGCCGATCCCGGTGGTCGCTCCGGCCACGCCCGCCGAGTGCTTCTCGATGGCGATCGAGGCCTCGCGCATCGCGCTCAAGTACATGACCCCGGTCATCTACCTGTCCGACGCGTTCGTGGGCAACGGCGCGGAGCCGTGGCGAGTCCCGTCCCCGGAAGAGCTGCCGGACATCTCCGTCCCCGCCGCGGTCAAGGGCGACGGGCGATTCCTGCCCTACGGGCGCGACCCCGAGACGCTGTCGCGGCCGTGGGCCGTGCCGGGCACGCCTGGCCTCGAGCACCGCATCGGCGGCCTGGAGAAGCTCGACGGCCTGGGCACCGTGAGCTACGACGCGGACAACCACCACCGGATGGTGCAACTGCGCCATGACAAGGTGGCGGGCATCGCCAAGGACATCCCCGACCTCGAGGTGTTCGGCCCCGACCACGGTGACCTGCTCATCCTCGGCTGGGGCTCCACCTACGGCGCCCTTCGCAGCGCCGTCGAGCGCCTGACCGGCGAGGGCAAGTCCGTCGCCCACGCGCACCTGCGGCACCTGTTCCCGTTCCCGAAGAACACGGGCGACGTGCTGCGCAGCTACAAGACCGTGCTGGTCCCCGAGCTCAACCTCGGCCAGCTGTGGTTCCTGATCCGCGGCACGTACCTCGTGGACGCGCTCGCCTACGGGCGCGTGCGCGGCAAGCCGTTCCGGATCTCGGAGATCGTCGACGAGGCCAACCGGATCCTCGCCGAGCGGAGCTGACCGATGACCGACATGCTGACTCCCCCCGAGGCCATCAAGCTCACGCGCAAGGACTTTGTCGCGGAGCAGGAGGTCCGGTGGTGCCCCGGCTGCGGGGACTACTCCATCCTGGCCCAGACCCAGAAGGTCATGCCCGACTTCGGCGTGCCGAAGGAGAACATCGTCTTCATCAGCGGGATCGGGTGCTCCGGCCGGCTGCCGTACTACATGAACACGTACGGCTTCCACTCGATCCACGGCCGCGCGCCGACGCTCGCGACCGGCCTCAAGATCGCCCGGCCCGAGCTCATGATCTGGGTCGCCACCGGCGACGGCGACGCGCTCTCCATCGGCGGCAACCACTTCCTGCACTCGATGCGCCGGAACGTGGACTTCACGATGGTGATGCACAACAACCGCATCTACGGCCTCACCAAGGGCCAGACGTCGCCCACCTCGGAGTTCGGCAAGCGGACGAAGTCCACGCCGATGGGCTCCGTGGACAGGCCCGTGATGCCCCTGACCCTCGCGCTCGCCGCCGAGGCGACCTTCGTGGCCCGGACCGTGGACACCCACACCGAGCACATGCAGCAGACCCTCGAGGCCGCCGGCCGCCATCGCGGCGCCTCGTTCGTCGAGGTCCTGCAGAACTGCAACATCTTCAACGACGGCGCCTGGCGCGAGTTCACCGAGCGCGACGTCCGCGACGACCGCATGCTCGTGCTCGAGCACGGCAAGCCGCTCATCTTCGGGAAGAGCCGCGACAAGGGCATCCGCCTGCGCGGCCTCCACCCCGAGGTGGTGACCGTCGGCGAGAACGGCGTGACCGAGGCGGACCTGCTGGTCCACGACCAGCACGCCGAGGATCCGTACCTCGCCCTGATCCTGTCGCGCATGTTCTGGCCGGAGTTCCCCGTGCCGGTGGGGATCCTGCGCGAGGTGGATCGGCCGACATACTCGGACCTGATGGACGCGCAGATCGAGCAGGCGATCGCCAAGTCGGGCCCCGGAGACCTCGCCAAGGCCCTCATGGCCGGCGAGACGTGGACGGTGGAGTGACCTGATGCTGTGCCCCGTCTGCCGCTACGACAACTTCGAGGGCGAGGACACCTGCGCCAACTGCGGCGCGGACCTCGCGAACGCGGACACGCCGCAGCCCGCGCTCGACTACCGCGACACCGTGCTGGGCGAGCACCTCGTTCGGCTCGGCGTGGGCAATCCGGTCATGGTGGACCCGGGACTCGCGGTCGCGGACGCGATCCGGCAGATGCACGCCTCGGGGGGCGACTGCCTGCTGGTGGTCGAGGACGGCAAGCTGATCGGCATCTTCACGGACCGTGACGCGGTGGTGAAGGCGGCCGACAAGCGGCTCCAGCTGTACAAGGTCAGGGACTTCATGACGCCGGACCCCGTGGTCCTGCGCCATGACGACACGCTTGCCGTGGCGATCCACAAGATGGCCGTCGGCGAGTTCCGGCACATCCCGATCGTCAGGGACGGACGCCCTATCGGCGTCGTGTCGGCGGCGGACGTGTTCCGGCACCTGGCCCTGGCGCTCGGGTGACGGCCCTCCGGCCGTTTGCCGGGTTGGGAGTCGCGGACCGCTGACGAGCGGCCCGGCAGGGTCCGGGCGGGGCGCCGACCTCAACGCCCGGGCCAGCGTGGTGCCCGTCCGTGGCCGGCTGCCCGCGGGACGGAACAGGGAAGGGGAGGGCAGCGTGACCAGACCGACAGTCCCGCCCGGGCGCTACGCCGAGCGCCTGGCACGGGCGCGCGCCGCCGCGGTCGGCGCCGGTCTCGACGCGCTCCTCGTGGGCGTGGGCGCTGACCTGGCCTACCTCGCCGGCTACGTGGCCACGCCGCTGGAGCGGCTCACGCTGCTGGTGGTGCCCACGGCACCCCGCTCGCCCGTCACGCTCGTCGTGCCCCGCCTGGAGGCGACGCCCGCACGTGCCTGTCCCGCCGCCGCCACCGGCGCGGTGGCCGTGGCGACGTGGGAGGAGACCGAGGACCCGATGGCGTTCGTGGGGGCCGTGCTGGCCTCGGCGAGTGGCCGGCCGGCCCGGGACGTCGGGGCGGTCGCCGTCTCGGACGGGCTCCGCGCGGCGTTCGTCCTGGGCCTGCAGGGGGTGCTCCCCGGCGCGCGGTTCAGCCTCGCCTCGGCGGTGCTGCGCAGCCTGCGCAGGCGCAAGGACGCCGACGAGATCGCGCTGCTCCGCGAGGCCGCCCGCGCCGCGGACCGAGTCGTGGCGCACGTGGCCGGCGGCAGGCTCATCGGCCGGACCGAGGCTGACGTGGCGGCGGAGGTGCGCGAGCGCCTCGTGGCCGAGGGCCACGACCAGGCCGAGTTCTGGATTGTCGGATCCGGGCCCAACTCGGCGTCGCCCCACCACGACGCGGGCGATCGCGTGATCCGGGCCGGCGAGCCGATCGTGATCGACATCGGCGGGATGCTGGGCGGCTACGGCTCGGACATCACGCGCACGGTCTGGGTGGACGGCGGTGACCCGGCCCTCGGACCGCACCCGGAGTTCGTGCGCCTGTACGCGGTGCTCCGCGACGCCCAGGCCGCGGCGGTCGCGGCGGTCCGCCCCGGGATCGCGGCCGAGGCCGTGGACGCTGCGGCTCGCGCCGCCATCACCGCCGCCGGGTACGGCCCGAACTTCATCCACCGCACCGGCCACGGCATCGGGCTCGAGACGCACGAGCACCCGTACATCGTGGCCGGGAACGCGGAGCCGCTCGCCGTCGCCGACGCGTTCAGCGTGGAGCCCGGCATCTACCTCGAGGGGAGGTTCGGGGCGCGGATCGAAGACATCGTCGTGTGCGGCGAGGACGGGCCGATCGTGCTCAACGAGCTGCCGCGCGACCTGTGGGTGGTCCGCGGCTGACCCTCCCGGCGCTGCGCTCCGAGGCCCGTCCCGCCCCGCCCGCGTCCTCGCGAAGGCGCGCCCGGCCGGCCGTCAGGCCGCGTCCGTGCCCGGGCAGGGGTTATCATCGGGCGACTGGTCGCTCCCCACCACCGCCCCACACGAGCCCACGATGACGACCCCCTCCGCGCTGGCGAAGCTCCCGCGGTCCCCGCGCCGGTGAGCCGGCGCAGTCGGCACGGCCGACGACCCCAGCAGAACGCGATCGACGCGCCCGACGGGCTCGGCACACCCGAGCTGGACGGCGTCCCCGCCTCCGTGGCGACCGCGCTCGAGCCCGGGGATCCGCCGGACCTCGAGCGCCCCGGCATGGCCCGAGGGGGCTCGGACTCGCCCGCGGCCGTGGTGCGCGCGGCTCCGCCCGCGCTGGCCCCGGCAGCGGTTGCGGCACCGCCCGCGGAGCCCGCGGCGCCACCGGCGCGCGACGGCGGCGCCCCCGAGACGCCGATCCCGGGCGTTCCCGAGGCATCGGCTCACGGCGGCGGGGTCGCAGACGCCCAGGCGCCGCGATCCATCTGCACGCAGGCCCAGCTCCGTCGATTCACCCAGACCCTTC
>JAKAMV010000192.1 GCA_021812735.1 Chloroflexota bacterium
ACGATCCGCTTCCTGCCGACCGTCACTGGACGTGCTGAGTTGGTCCGTGCGATCGAGGCGGCCGGGTATGAGGTGCGCAACGCGGCTGCCGAGGCGCCGGCCGGGTCGACGACGGCCACCGCGCTCGTCGACGAACCGACGGCGGAGGACCTCGAGCGCGCGCATGAACGACGCGAGCTGGCGATCCAGTCGCTGGTCAGCCTGGCCGTCGCGGCGCTCATCATGCTGCTGATGTTCTGGCCGGGCCTGCCCTGGGCGATGGAGGACCTCAACAAGCTGGTCCTGTGGCCGGCGACGTTCATCCAGTTCTGGGCGGGTGGCCGGTTCTACCGGGCCGCTTGGCGCGCCCTGCGCCATGGCAGCGCCACGATGGACACGCTCGTCGCGGTCGGTACCAGCGCCGCCTGGGTCTACAGCGTCTTCGTCACGATGTACCCCGACGTGGTGGTCTCGGCCGGGATCCGGCCCGACACGTACTTCGACAGCTCCACGATCATCATCGGGTTGATCCTCCTCGGGCGCTGGCTCGAGGCGCGGGCGAAGGGCCAGACCGTCGGCGCGGTCAAGGCGCTCATCGGGCTGCAGGCGAAGACCGCGCGCGTCGTGCGCGGCGACGCCGAGGTCGACGTCCCGCTCGAAGAGGTCCAGCCAGGCGATCTGCTGCGCGTCCGGCCCGGCGAGAAAGTGCCTGTCGATGGCGTGATCGTGGAAGGCCTCTCCGCGGTCGACGAGTCGATGCTGACCGGCGAGGCGCTCCCGGTCGGGAAGGGCCCGGGCGACGAGGTGATCGGCGCTACACTGAACACGAACGGATCGTTCGTGTTCCGCGCAACTCGGGTCGGGCGCGACACGGCGCTGGCCCAGATCGTGCGGCTCGTGCAGGCGGCACAGGGATCGAAGGCGCCAATCCAGCGGCTGGCGGACCAGATCAGCGCGTACTTCGTGCCGTTCGTGCTTGCCATCGCAGCGCTCACGTTCGCGCTCTGGATGCTGGTCGGGCCGGAACCGCGGCTGACGCTCGCGCTGACGGCGTTCATCGCCGTCGTCGTCATCGCTTGCCCGTGCGCGATGGGGCTCGCGACCCCCACCGCGATCATGGTAGCGACCGGCAAGGGCGCCGAGGCCGGCGTCCTGTTCCGCGGCGGCGAGTCGCTGGAGCAGGCCCATCGGATCGACACGATCGTGCTCGACAAGACGGGCACGCTCACGCTGGGCAAGCCAGCGGTCACCGCGCTGGTCCCCGCTGCTGGCACCACCGTGCACGACCTGCTCGACCTGGCCGGGTCGGTGGAGCGTCGCTCCGAGCACCCGCTGGCGGCCGCCATCGTCGCGGCCGCCGACGCCGACGGGCTCGGGCGCCGCGAGGTGACGGAGTTCCAGGCGGTCCCAGGCCACGGCGTGGAAGCGCTGGTCGACGGCCGGCGCGTCCTGACTGGCAACGCGCGCCTGCTGGCCGAGCGCGGCGTCGAGACGGGCGCGCTCGAAGCGGTGGCGGCCGAAGAAGCGGCGAACGGTCGCACGCCGGTCTACGTCGCGCAGGAAGACGGCGCCGGGGCGCTTCGCGTCGTTGGGCTCGTGGTGGTCTCCGATCCAGTGAAGGCCGAGGCCGCAGCCGCCGTACGCGGGCTGGCGGCCGAGGGGATCGAGGTCTGGATGGTGACCGGCGACCGCCGCGCGACGGCGGAGGCGGTCGCCCGGCAGGTCGGGATCCCGCCGGCACGCGTCATGGCCGAGGTGTTGCCCGGCGAGAAGGCCGCGAAGGTCGCCGAGCTGCGGGCGCTGGGTCGCCGCGTCGCGATGGTGGGAGACGGGATCAACGACGCGCCGGCGCTGGCGCAGGCGGACCTGGGGATCGCGATCGGGACGGGCGCCGACGTCGCGATCGAGGCGTCCGATGTCACGCTCGTGGGCGGTGACCCGCGCGGGGTGGCGTCGGCGATCGCGCTCTCGCGGCGCGCGATCGCGGTGATCCGCCAGAACCTGGCGTGGGCCTTCGGGTACAACGTCCTGCTGATCCCCGTCGCGATGGGCCTGCTCTACCCGTTCACGGGTACGACGCTGAGCCCGGCGCTGGCCGCCGGCGCCATGGCGATCAGTTCGGTGAGCGTGGTGACGAACTCGCTGCGGCTGCGAGGATTCGACACGCGGCCAGGGCACACGCCGCTCGGGCGCCAGCCGCTTGCGGCGCGGGTCCGCGATGCTGGCTACCTGGTGGCGATCGCTGCGGCCGGGGTCCTGCTCGCGGCCGCTGTCATCCTCGGCAATCGTTGGCTGGACACGTCGGCCCAGCAGGTCGCAGTGGTGGCCCGCGGCGGGACGCTGTCGCAGACCGAGATCCACGTGCGGGCCGGGCAGTACGTCTACCTGCGCTTCACCAACGACGACGCGACGTTCCACGACTTGACGATCGGGGGGCTCCCGAGCGTGGAGCTCCCGGCGCGGCCCGGCCAGACGACCGCGCTCCGGTTCATGCCGCCGGCGCCGGGACGGTATCCGCTCGATCGGGGCATGGCGGGGCCAGGGACCGCACCGGGAGCGTGGGGGGTGCTGGTGGTGGAACCGGCGCGCTGAGGCCGAGCGACGGCCGGCGCCGAACGCCTAACTCCGCAGCTGCCACTCGGTGACGCCGCCGGGCCGGTCCATCACCGCCACGCCGAGCGCGGCGAGTTCGTCGCGGAGGTGATCGGCGAGCGCGTAGTCGCGCGCCCCACGCGCCGCCGCACGCTGCTCGAGCAGGCGCGCCGCGCCCGGGGGCAGCGCGTCCACCGCGAGCGCGTCCGCGGCCGCCGCGACAGTGACCCGGCCGTCGGACTCCACGCGGCCCGCAACGTGGGCGCGGCCGTCGGCCGTGGCCACGGCTTGGTCGCCGGCCTGCCAGACCCGGTGCAGGTCGAGGCCGAGTACGGCGTCCGCGTCGAGAACCAGCCAGCGCCGCTCGTCGTCCTCGAGAGGTGCGCGGAGCGCCTCGCGGACGGCGGCCAACGCGCTGGGCATGTCGAGGTCGTCGTCGAGCGCCGACACGAAGCGCTCATGGAAGGCGCGGCCGGCGTCCGAGAGCGGGGCGCGCACGCTGTGGGCGCGGTCCTCGACGGGGTAGGCGTCCGCGAGCGCGTCCGGTCGCAGCTGGTGGCCGCGCGGCCCGTCGGCCACGCCTGCCGGACGCGGCCCCGCAGCCCCGGCGACGAGCGGCGGTGGCGCGGCCCACGGACCGTCCGCCGGGGCGGGCCCGAGCGCGCGGAGGCGGGACCGCAACGAGTCGAGCGCGGTCGCCGCCGCCTTGACGGAATCCGTGGAGAAGTCGAGCTTGTGCGCGTAGCGCGCGGTCAGGCAAAGGTAGCGGAAGGCGAGCGGATCGATGCCTGCCGCGGCGAGGTCGGTGATGCGCTGGAAGTTGCCGGCGGACTTGGCCATCTTGCGACCGCGCATCAGGAGGTGCTCGCCGTGGACCCACGTGGCGGCCGGTACGTGCCCGGTCAGCGCCTCGGACTGTGCGATCTCGTCTTCGTGGTGCGGGAAGATGTTGTCGACGCCGCCCGTATGCAGTTCGAACCGCTCGCCGAGGTAGTGCATCGACATCGCGGAGCACTCGATGTGCCACCCGGGGTAGCCCTCGCCCCAGCGGCGCGTCGGCCATTTCACGAGCCGCCCCCCACCCGCGTGCTTCCAGAGCACGAAGTCGGCGGGGTCGCGCTTGTCGGGTTCGACGTCGACCCGGTGGCCGGCCCGCAGCTCGTCCAGGGTGTTCCCGGAGAGCTTGCCGTAGCCTGGGAACCGGTTCACCGAGTAGTAGACGGTGCCGTCCGGGGTCGCGTACGCGTAGCCGGCGTCCTGCAGCCGCTCGACCAGCTCGACCATCTCGGGGACGTGTTCGGTGGCGCGGGGGAAGACGTGTGCCGGGAGCAGGTTGACGAGCGCGCCGTCGGCGTGGAAGGCGGCCTCGTACGCGGCCGCGATCTCGGCTGGGCTCTTGTCCTCGAGCCTCGCCGCCACCAGCATGCGGTCCTCGCCGCGGTCGAAGCGCTCGTCGCGCAGATGCCCCACGTCGGTGATGTTCTGGACATGGAGGACGCGCTGGCCGTGGTAGAGGAGCGCGCGGCGGATCAGATCGGCGAGCAGGAAGGTGCGCAGGTTACCGACGTGGGCGTACCGGTAGACGGTCGGGCCGCAGCTGTAGACGCGGATGGGGCCGTCGGCGCGGAGGGGCACGATGGGCTCGGTGCGGCGCGTGAGGGTGTTGCGAAGTCGGAGGGTCATGCGCTCTGCCGTTTCGTGGCGCGGGTCGCGCCGGATGCGTGCGTCCTGTCGTGGCCGACCACGGCGGCGGCCGCCGCGCCGCCGAAGATCGAGCACGAGCGTACACCGAGCGCCCCGGGACCGAGAGCAGCGCTGCGCCACGGGCCCCACAACCGCCTACCATGCGGCACAATCGACAGATGCGCAGCCAGGCCAGCGCGCTCCGCGCGCGGGGCCACCGCCCAATGAGACCAGCTTCATGAGCGCGCGCCCCAGCCCGCCGGCCGGGCCGTTCCGCTACCGGCGCCCCATCGAAGTCCGCTTCGCCGACACGGACGCCATGGGCCACGTCAACAACGCCGTCTTTCTCAGCTACTTCGAGATGGCCCGCGCTGGCTACTACCAGACCGTCACGGGGTCGACCTTCGGGATCGGCGCGGAGACCCACGCCCGCAGCTTCATCCTGGCCGAGGCGCGGGTGACGTACGCGAGCTCCGTCCGCTTCGGAGAGCCGCTGGTCTGCGAATGCCGCGTCGGATGGGTGGGCCGCTCGTCGTTCTCGATCGAGTACCGCCTGCTCGCGGAAGACTCGCCCTTCGGGCGGGCACGCCTCGTGGCGTACGGGGAGACGGTCCAGGTGATGTACGACTACGCCGCGGGCAGGGTCCAGCCGCTCCCTGCCGACCTGCTCGCGATGCTCGAGGCGTACGAAGGCCGGCCGGCGCCAACGCGCGAGGAGCGCGCGGCGGACGGCCTTCCGTAACCGCAGCGCAGGGGGCTCGAGCGGGGCCCACCGCGGCCGACGTGTTCGGCTCCCGTCGCGGGTCTACGGTTCGAGCAGCCGGGAGACCGACAGCACCTGGTGCAGCACGAACTGCCCGTCCGTGGCCGGATCGATCAGGTTCGGCTGCGCGTCGTCGAGCACCACGGTCGGGATCAGCCGCACCTGGGCGAGCCGCGTGCCTACGAAGGTGAGCATCGTCATGACCCCCTCCTCGGTCTGGCGGCTCCAGTTCTGCCCGAACCAGAAGTTGCCCTGGCTCGCCGTGACGAAGCGGTCGCCGGAACGGCCGCCGGGCGTGATCGAGATCGCGCCGGCCCAGTGGAAGTCCGCGCCGATGATCTCGTCTGCCCCCGCCGCTTCCAGCTCGGCGATCAGCGAGCGCTGGAACCCGGTGAACGCGGCACGGTACTCGACCGAGCTCCACTGCGGGAGCGCGAAGACGACCTGGGCCCCCGCCTTCCTGGCGGCGGCGATCGCCGTACGCGCGGTCGCCGCCGTGAGCGGTGCCACGCCGGGGCTGTCGGCGGTCGCATACGCCGATCCCCCGATCGCATCGAAGCCGACGAACCCGAAACGCACGCCGTGCACGTCGAGGACCGCCGGCTGGAGCGCCTCCGTCAGCGTGCGCCCGCCCCCCACCGGCGCGATGCCGTTGGCGCGGAACAGGTCGACCGTCTCGCCGATCGCCCCGAGACCGGGGTTCGTGTTGTGGTCGGCGGCGATCGTCGCGACATCGAAGCCGGCCTTCGCCATGAGCGGCGCGACCCGCGGGTCGATCGAGAAGAGCGTGCCGCTGTCGTGCTGGACGAAGTGGCGCGTCATGGAGCACTCGAAGTCGCTCACGGCGACGTCCGCGTTCCGGATCAGACTCCAGACGGCTCCCGCATGGTCTGTGCGGACCGCATCGACGACCCACCAACCGAACCGCTCGTCCCAGTGCCGGCCGGTGTAGCGCGCGGTCCCCGCCTGGAGCAGCCAGTCCCAGCCTTTGCCGAGCACGTTCGTCTGGTAGCTGACGCCACGGTCGGGGCAGTTGACGCCGGTCGTCAAGACGACCCGTACCGCGTTCGGGTCGTAGGCGGTCCAGGCGGTCGGCCAGCCGGCGGGGGCCGGGATCGCGAGCGGATAGGGGGTCGTGCGGGCCGGCGTTTCGCCGAACAGGTCGGCATTCCCGATCGGCACCACACGCAGCGCGGCTGTCACGAGGCCGGGCGGGAGGAGGGCGAGCGCCTTGGAAGAGGCAGGTAGATGGGCGGGCATGGCATCCGCCGCGAGGCAGCCCGGTGGCGCGCCGCCCGCGCCGCCCGACCCGGGTGGGCCCGCACTGCCCGCGCGGACCCCCAGAGCGGCCGCGACCGCCGCCTGGGCCCCACACGGCACGAGGAGCGTGCCCGCGTGGAGCTGCGCGGCGAGCCCTGCGGTCGTCACGCTGTCGATGCGGTCGTTCGCGAAGCCGGTCACGACCGCCAGCGGGACGAGCGGCTGGCCTGTAACCGAGGACCCGGGAGACCCGTTGGGGGGCGGCGAACCCGGCGCGCCGGAGCCGGCGTCGCCCGAGCTGCGAACCCCCGAGCCGACCGGCGAGCCGGTCGATGCTGCCGCGGCGGAGGCCGACGCGGGTGACGGTGCCGTGGACGACGCGCATCCCGAAGCGACCAGCACGGTCACGACCACCCCCACGAGCGTCCGCACGAGACGGGCCGGGGGATCGCTCACGACCGAGCGACGCGGCTGACCGCGGGCGGGGGAGCGGCCGGGTGCGCTCGGATCCGACGCGGCACGCGGGGCCCCTCAGGGCTCGAAACGCCGGAAGACCGCCACCGCGTTCTGACCGCCGAACCCGAACCCGTTGACGATCGCAGTCTCCACCCGCTGCTCCCGCGCCACCAGCGGGACGTAGTCCAGGTCGCATTCAGGGTCGGGGTTCTCGAGGTTCGCCGTTGGCGGGATGACGCCGTCGCAGATCGAGGAGATCGCCGCCAGCGCGTTCGCCACGCCGGCGGCGCCGAGCATGTGGCCGACCATCGACTTGGGCGCGCTGATCGGCACCCGGTGCGCGTGGGCGCCGAAGGCCGCCTTGATGGCGCGCGTCTCGGTGACGTCGTTGAGCGGCGTCGAGGTGCCGTGCGCCACGATCAGGTCGACTTCGTCGGGCGCGACCGCGGCGTGTCGCAGCGCCAGCTCCATCGCGCGCGCCGCGCCGCGGCCGGTCGGCTCCGGGGCGCTGACGTGGTAGGCATCGGCGGTCAGCGCGCCGCCTAAGACCTCGGCGCGGATGCGCGCGCCGCGGGCCATTGCATGGGCCGCGGACTCCAGCACGACGACGCCCGCCCCTTCCGCGAAGAGAAAGCCGTCGCGGTCGCGGTCGAACGGCCGGGAGGCATGAGTCGGGTCGTCGTTGCGTTTCGAGAGTGCCCCCATGTTGCCCAGCGCGGCGAAGGCGATCGGCAGCAGCGGTGCCTCCGAGCCACCCGCGAGCACGACGTCGCAGTCGCCGTCCTGGATGAGGCGCAGCCCGTCGAGGAACGCGATCACCGAACTGGCGCAGGCCGCGACCTGGGTGATCACGGGGCCGGTGAGGCCGTACTTCATCGAGACCATGCAGGCGGCCATCGAGCCGGAGAGGGCCGGGATCGCGAACGGGCTCACCTGGCCCGGACCCTTCTGTTCGAGCGCGTGTGTCCCGTCGATGAGTTCTTCCAGTCCGCCGCCGCCCGTGTTGATCGCGACGCCGACCCGGTCGCGCTGCTCGGGCGACCAGGCGGCGAAGTCGAGGCCAGCGTCCTCCACCGCCTCCTGTGCCGCCGCCATTCCGAAGTGGATGAAGCGGCTCATGCGGCGCGCCATCTTGCGGTCCATGGCGACGGTCGGGTCGAAGCCCTTGACCTCGGCGGCGATCCGCACGTCGAACCCGGTCGGGTCGAACGACGTGATGGGCCCCGCGCCGCTGACGCCAGCGCGCAGGTTGCGCCAGTAGGTCGGATAGTCGTTGCCGATCGGCGTCACGGCTCCGAGGCCGGTGACGACGGCGCGGCGGGCGGGGTCGGAGCTCGGGGGCACGATACGTCCTCCTCGGGTCAGATCTTCTCGATTGTAGCGGGCCGCACGCGCCGCTCGGCGGCCCGTGCCTGCACCGGCAGCGGTTCGAGCACTGGCCAGAGCAGCCGTCAGTCGCCGTCGTAGCGCTTGAAGATCACCGCTCCATTGTGCCCGCCCAGCCCGACATTGTCGGAGAGGGCGTAGCGGATGCGCATGGGCCGCGCGACCGGCGAGATGTCGAGCTGGATTTCGGGGTCCGGATCCCGGTAGTTGATCGTGGGCGGCACCACCTGGTGGTAGACGCTGAGCACGGTGGCGAGCCCCTCGAAGGAGCCGGCCGCGCCCATCATGTGGCCCGTCATCGACTTGGTCGCGCTGATCGCGATCTCGGCCGCGTGGTCGCCGAAGACCCGATGGATGGCCTGGGCCTCGGCCAGGTCGCCGAGCGTGGTGGAGGTACCGTGTGGGTTGATCATGTCGACCTCCTCGGCCGGGACCCCGCGCCGGTCGAGCGCCATCTGCATCGCGCGCGCTACGCCGTCGCCGCCCTCGATCGGCTGGATCAGGTCCCACGCGTCGTTGGTGGAGCCGTATCCGACCACTTCCGCGTAGATCTTCGCGCCGCGTGCCTTCGCGATCTCGAGGTCCTCGAGCATCAGTGCCGCCGCGCCCTCGCCGAGGATGAAGCCGTTGCGGGTCAGGTCGAAGGGCCGCGACACCGTCTGCAGCGGCTCGCCGGGCCGGGGCGTGCCGATGCCGCGCATGTTGCCGAATCCGACCCAGACCATCTCGTAGATCGGCGACTCGGTCGATCCCGCGATCACCGCCGTACAGTCGCCGCGGCGGATGGCCTCGGCCGCCTCGCCGATCGAGTGGGTGCCGGTCGAGCACGCGGTGACGACCGCCATGTTGTGGCCGCGGATGCCGGTCTCGATGGCGATTTGGCCGGAGGCCGTGTCGACGAGCATGTTCGCGATGAAGAAGGGGCTGACGAGCCGGGGGCCCTTCTTGTCCCAGATCTCCTTGTTGTCCATCATCAGCTTCGGCTCGCCGGCGCCCGAGGCGAAGATGATCCCGATGTCGTCGCGGTTGGCCGGGGTCACCTCGATGCCGGAGTCCGCCAGGGCCTGTTTGGCGGCCGCGACGGCGAACTGCACGTTGAGGCCGGTACGGCGCGCCGCCTTGAAGTCCATCCACTCGCGGGGGTCGAAGTTCTTGACCTCGCCCGCCGCGTTGGCCTCGTAGGCCGATGCGTCGAAGCGGGTGATGGGGCCGATGCCGCTGCAGCCGCCGACCAGGTTGCTCCAGACGGTGTCGACGTCGTTGCCGATCGGGCTGATGACGCCGAGGCCGGTGACGACGACGCGGCGGTTGTAGTCAGGGCGACGCATGGTGCAGGGTTCTCCTCGGAATGGGATGAGCGGACCGGTGCGGCGGAAGGTTCAACTGGTCGGTGCTGCCGCGGAGCGCACGTCAGGCACCAGGGCGGGGATGGCAAGCCGGCCCGGGGCCTCCGGGTCGTCGAGGGCGAGGGCCGTGGCGTCGGGCGCGATGCGCTTCACGAGCCCTGTGAGGACCCGACCTGGTCCCACCTCGACGAACGTGGTCACGCCGGCCGCCACCATGGTGCGCACCGCGGCGACCCAGTCGACGCCCGCGGTGAGGTGTTCGATCAGCTCGGCGCGGCAGGCATCGCCGGTGGTGAGGCGATGGGCGTCCGCGTTCGCGAGCAGCGGCACAGCGGGGTCGCGGAAGGGGACGTCGGCGAGGGCCGCGCGCATGCCGGCCGCCGCCTCCGCCATCAGCGGCGAGTGGGCCGCCACGCTGACGGGCAACTGCACCGCGCGGCGGGCGCCGAGTCCCTTCGCGGCGACCACCGCCGCCTCGACGGCGCCCCGCTCGCCACTGACGACGATCTGGCCGGGCGAGTTCCGATTCGCGATCGTGAAGATGCCGGCGCGACGGGCCGCCGCCTCGAGCTCTGGCAGTCGGCTGTCGTCGAGGCCGATGATCGCGGCCATCGCCCCCTCGCGCCCTTGCCCCGAGGCCTGCATGAGTCGTCCACGTTCGCGGACGAGCCGCACGCCGTCCCCGAGCGAGATGACGGCCGCCGCCACCATCGCGCTGTATTGGCCCATCGAGTGGCCGGCGTAGTAGGCGGCAGCGAGAGGCGGGTCGCCGGCGGCAGCGCGCCGTGCCTCGAGCGCACGCAGGTACGCGATCGAGGTCGCGAGGAGGGCGGGCTGCGCGTTCTCGGTGCGATCCAGGTCGGCCGCCTCGCCCGACCAGGCCAGGTCGGAGAGCGGTTCCCCGAGGGCAGCGTCGGCTTCTGCGAAGACCGCCGCAGCGGCCGGGGACGCTTCCGCCAATGCCTTGCCCATGCCGACGTACTGCGAGCCCTGGCCGGGAAAGACGAACGCGAGGCTGCCCATGCTCCTCCCTCTGCGACACGGGCGTCGCGCCACGGATAGGGGGGCGGCGTCGGCCACGTGTGTCAACACGGTACCAGCGGTGACGGGCAGAACGCGGCATTCGTGTGTGTCGCTGCACAGATCGGCCCCGGACGCGCTACCCTCCAGCTATGGATCTGTCACGTATCGCGGGCAGCGCCCGATCGGAAGAGGTGATGAGCCGCGTGGTGGAGGCGGCGGGCGCCGAGCTGCAGAATCCCCGCCAGCTCTCGGACCGCATCGCGATGGGCCGAGCGCTCTGGCGTGAACTGGTGATCGGGTTCGCCGGCCAACTGGCCGAACTGCGTTTGGGCTTCACGCAGCTCGCCGCGCTCTATGCCGTGGCTGGGGCCGTCACCGTGACCGTCGGCGAGCTGGCTGGATATCTCGGCCGGTCACCGTCTGCGACGAGCCGAATCGTCACCGGGCTCGAGCGTCGTGGGTTGCTGGTGCGCCAGGAGGAACAGGCCGATCGGCGCGAGCGGACACTGACCCTCACCGAGGCCGGCGCCGCGCTGCTCGGCCAGGTGGATCGGGCGCGCGCCGAACAGTTCCTGGCCGTGGTCCGCCCGCTGCCCGCCGCGGAGCGGGCGCTCGTCGCGATGGGGGTGGCAGCGCTCGCCGAGCGGGCGATCACCCGGCGCGGGAAACTGATCAAGGCGACGTCGGCGTAGTCGGGCGCGTCGCATCCGCTCATGCCGCACCCGCTCTGGCCGCTCTTCGACCTCAGGATCGCAACGCCCCGCCTGGTGCTCCGGCCGCCTCGAGCTAGGCGGTGTGACAGGGGGACGCGGGCACGTGGCGGAGGGCCGCATGCCCGCCCCGGGAACGGGGTGACCGGCGGGTGGCGACGCCCGCGGTCAGGCGCGCGTCGGGCTCGGGGAGCGCCTCGCCGCCGGGTCCGTGATCGCGCCCTCGCTGGCTGACGAGACGAGCGCGACGTACTTGGCGAAGACGCCGTTCCGGTACTTCGGCGCGGGCGGCGTCCAGGCCGCGCGGCGCCGCTCGAGTTCGTCCGCGGGGACCTCCAGGTCGAGCGTGTGCCGGTCCACGTCGATGGCGATCGTGTCGCCGTCCTGCACCAACGCGATCGGCCCGCCGAGGGCCGCCTCCGGTGCGACGTGGCCGACCATCAGCCCGTGCGTGGCGCCGCTGAACCGGCCATCGGTGAGCAGCGCGACGCTGTCGTCGAGTTTCGCGCCGGCCAGGGCCGCGGTGACGTGCAGCATCTCACGCATGCCGGGCCCGCCCGCCGGTCCCTCGTAGCGGATCACGATGCACTCACCGGGCCGGATCCGCTGCCGCTTCACCTCGGCGAAGCAGGCCTCCTCCGAGTCGAAGACGCGGGCGGGGCCGCGGAACTGACGTCGCTCGTGGCCGGCGAGCTTGATCACGCAGCCGTCGGGGGCGAGCGACCCATGCAGGATCGTCAGGCCTCCGCGTTCCTTGAGCGGACGCTCGATGGGCCGGACCACATCCTGTCCCGGCGTCTCCTGCACGGCGGCCGCGATCTGGGCGATGGTGCGGCCGTCCACGGTGCGCGCGTCGCCGTGGAGGAGGCCGCGCTTCAGCAGCTCGCGCATGACGAGGGCGACCCCGCCGGCGCGGTAGATGTCGAGCGCGACATAGCGCCCGCCGGGGACGAGGTCGGCCAGGATGGGGGTGCGGTCGGCGATCTCGCCGAAGTCGTCGATGGCGAGGGGAACCCCGAACTCGCGGGCGATCGCGAGCAGGTGCAGCACGCCGTTCGTCGAGCCGCCGGTCGCGGCGACCGAGGCGACGGCGTTCTCCAGGGCCTGGCGGGTGATGATCGAGCTGGGCCGGACGTTCTCGCGGACCAGTCTGACGGCGAGCTCGCCCGTGCGGCGCGCGGCCTCGAGCTTCTCGGGGAAGGGGGCGGGGATCCCGTTGAGCCCGGCGGGGGAGATGCCAAGGAACTCGAGCGCGGTGCTCATCGTGTTGGCGGTGAACTGGCCGCCGCACGCGCCTGCGCCAGGGCAGGCCACGTTCTCGAGCTCCCAGAGGTCCTGGCCGCTCATGGTGCCGGCTTCGTACGCTCCGACGGCCTCGAAGACGGACTGCACGGTGACGTCGCGGCCGCGGAAGCTGCCTGGCAGGATGGTGCCGTTGTAGAGGACGACGCCCGGGATGTCGAGGCGACCGAGGGCCATCACGGCGCCGGGGATCGTCTTGTCGCAGCCGACCAGGCAGACGAGGCCGTCGAAGAGGTGGCCGCGGGCGACCAGCTCGATCGAGTCGGCGATCACTTCGCGGCTGACGAGGCTCGCCTTCATGCCCTCGGTGCCCATGGCGACGCCGTCGCTGACGGCGATGGTGTCGAACTCCAT
>JAKAMV010000193.1 GCA_021812735.1 Chloroflexota bacterium
TGGCGTCTCGCGCCCCCTCGGGAGGCGCCGGGCACGACCCTCCCCCACCCCGCACCCAGCGAGGCACGGCCGCCGAGACCGGCGGCGGCACCGAGGCATCAATGACCGCGATCATCGCCCACCGAGGCGCACGGAGCCTCGCGCCGGAGAACACCCTCGCCGCGGCCAGGAGGGCGCACGCGCTCGGCGCGGACCTGTGGGAGACCGACACGGCGGTCGCCGCGGACGGCGGGCTGTTCCTGATGCACGACGACTCGATGATGCGGACCACTGACGTCGCGGCCAGGTTCCCCGACCGCGTCCCGGCGCCGTTCTCGACGTACACGCTGGCGGAGATCCGCACGCTCGACGCGGGCTCGTTCTTCGAGCGCGACGACCCCTTCGGGCAGGTGGCCGCGGGCGCGGTCACCGCCGCGGAGCTGGCGTCCTACCGCGGCGAGCGGGTGCCGACCCTCCGCGAGGCCCTCGAGCTCACGATGGAGCTCGGCTGGCGCATGAACCTCGAGCTCAAGGCGCAGCCCAGGCCGAACGACACGTTCGACGTGGTCGGCGCCGTGCTGGCGCTGGTCCGCGAGGTGGGGATCGGGCCCGAGCACCTGCTGTTCTCGTCGGCGCGGCACGAATGGCTCAAGGCGCTCAAGGGCGCCCGGCCCGAATTCGAGGTCCAGGCCCTGCTGGGCCTGTTCCCGGACGACCCCATCGACTTCTCCGACCCGTTCTTCGACGCGTTCAACCCGCGGATCACGCGCGTCACCGACGAGCAGCTCGCGGAGCAGCTCGCGCGTGGGATCCGGCTCAACCCCTACACCGTCAACGAACCCGAGAACATGGCCCGGCTGACCCGGATGGGCATCACCGGCCTGATCACCGACTTCCCACAGCGCGGAGCCCGAGCATGACGTCGCCCACCACCACCGCAGCGCACCGGATCCTGATCGTCAACTGCTACCCGGCGGCCAGCCGCGAGAACTTCGACCGCTCCGACGTCGGGCATCCGCACGACCTCTTCCGGGCCTTCCTGGCGAAGGAGGCCCCCAACGCGACCACCGAGATCGTCTACATCGCCGACCCGGACTTCGGGCTCCCGGCCGGCACCACGATCGACGACTTCGACGGGTTCATCTGGACCGGCTCGGACCTCACCGTCTACCACACCGACGACCCGCGGGTGGCGCCCCAGATCGCCTTCGCCCGCCAGCTGCTCGACGCGGGCA
Organism: Chloroflexota bacterium; assembly: GCA_021812735.1. The sequence goes on from JAKAMV010000193.1 coordinate 1,215, forward strand.
AGGTGTGCTGGGGCAGCTGCTGGGGGATCCAGCTGGCGTCCCTGGTGGCGGGCGGCGAGGTGGCCGCCAACCCGCGTGGCCGCGAGTGGGGCATCGCCCGGGGCATCGTCCTGACCGACGCCGCGGCGACCAAGCCGATGCACGCGGGCAAGCCCGCCAGGTTCGACGCCTTCATCATGCACCTCGACGAGGTGGTGCGGCTCCCCGACGGCACCCCGCTGCTGGCCACCAACGAGCACAGCCGCGTCCAGGCCGCGATCGTCGAGTCCGCTGCGGGCGGCGCCTTCTGGGCCACCCAGTACCACCCCGAGTACAACCTCCACGAGATGGGCCGCCTGATCGCGGCCCGGGCCAAGGCCCTCGTGCGCGAGGGCTTCTTCCCGGACGAGGAGTCGGTCGCGGCCTACGCCGCCAACATGAAGGAGCTCGCCGCCCACCCCGATTCGGCGGCGCTGCGCGCGGAGCTCAACGTGGGCGACGACATCATCGACCCGCAGATCCGCCAGGTCGAGCTGCGCAACTGGCTGCGGTCGGTCGACTCGCGCGCGGGCTAGGTCTTTGGGGGGAGTCCCCGAGGCGGCTTCAGGCCCGCCAGTGCCGGTCGATCACCTCGAGGGCGATCGACGCCGCCCGGCGGGCGTTGTCGAGGTTGTGGTGCAGCGTGTACACGTCGCGCACGAGGAACTCCACTGAGCAGCCCTGCGTCGCCTCGAGCGTCCTGCGGATGTGGCCGGCCCATGCGTCCCCGTCGAGCACCTCGTCGACCGAGAGGTAGTTGGGGTTCGGCTTGCGCGAGTAGACGATGTCGTGCCCGCGCAGGGCCTCGCCCATGAACGCCTCGTCGGTCCACTGGCTGATGGACACCTTCTTGAGGTTGGGCAGCGTCCGGATGTCGTCCCAGCTCTGGTGGACCGCCTCGCAGCAGCCGTAGTACAGCAGGCCCACCGGCTTCGCGATCTCGTGGACGTACGGGTAGAGGAACTCCGACGCCATCGCCGGGCGCATGCCCGTCGCCTCCTGGAGGTTCGTCGCCTGCCAGCGGTCCTTCCAGGTCACGTGCGCAGGGTCGTAGCCCGCCGGCGGCAGCTGGTGCGTGTAGTTGTGCCCCGACCACCAGACCTCCTGGTGGTCGTTGTTGAGCCCCAGGATCCCGGCCTCCTCCTGCTGGCGCATGATCGAGAGCGCGTTGTCGCGCAAGTAGGCCATGACGGCGTGGACCGCGTCCGGCTCCTCGTGGCAGGCGATGAAGAAGCTCTCCATCCCCATCAGGTGCACGAGCCGCTGGGTCAGGGTGTTGAAGTCGTGCCACGCCACCACGAGCCGCACGGGGAGCAGGTCGCCCAGCAGGTCCTCGACGAACGCCTTCCAGGCGAGGGAGCGCTCCTTGTCGACGGTCATCCTGGCGGGCCGGAGCCGGTGCAGGTCCTCGGTGAGGTTCGTGATCGGGTGGTCGAAGCCGTAGCCGACCGCGTTGCCCTCGGCGTCAAGAGCGTGCTCGGTGCTGACCCTGACGTCGGGGCCGAACTCGTCGTAGTCGATGGACCACGGGAGGTCGAGGACCGGCGGGACGACGCGGTCGTCCTGCCACACCTCGTGGGGCCGCGTGTGGCGGAAGAGCTCCTTCTCGATGGCCAGCCCCGCCTCGGACAAGCAGCGGTAGCGCCTGTCGGGGAGCAGCTCGAATATGAAGTTGGTCGCCTCGAGGATGAACGGCGGGCGCACGCTGGCCCTGCCGTCGTTGAGGTCGAACCACTGCTGGCGACGCTCCGCCATCACCGGCAGCGCCGCGTACTCGGCCTGCCGCGCCGCGAGCTCGCGGAGGTGGGCGCGCTCGTCGGGCGGGACCGTCCAGTCCGCCCCGACCCGACCTCGGGTCGTGGTGCCCGACACGACGCCCCGCCCCTCAGCCGCCCAGCAGGCGGCGGGCGAGGTCGACGGCCGCTCCGGCGTCGGGGGCGTGGCCGTCGGCGCCGACCTGGGCGGCGAACTCGGGGGTGGTGGGGGCGCCGCCGATCACGACCTTCGCCGGCAGGCCAGAGGCCCTGAGCGCCTCGACCACGCCGCGCATGTTGGGCATGGTGGTGGTCAGCAGGGCCGAGAGCCCGACGAGGCGGGCCCCGCGCTCCCGGGCGGCCTCGACGAACCGGGCGGCCGGCACGTTGACGCCCAGGTCCACCACCTCGAGCCCGGCGCCCCGCCACATCATCCCGACCAGGCTCTTGCCGATGTCGTGGAGGTCGCCCTCCACGGTGCCCACCACGGCGGTGAACTCGGGGGCCACCCCCGCCGCCGCGAGGGCGGGCTCGAGGACCGCGGCGCCGGCCTTCATCGCCCGGGCGGCGATGAGCATCTCGGGCACGAACAGCTCGCCGTCCTGGAACCGCCGGCCGACGGCGTCCATGGCGGCGGTCATGGCGGCCAGGACCGACCTGGGGTCGAGGCCCTCGTCGAGCGCGGCCCGCGTGAGCTCGGCCGCGGCGGCGCGGTCGCCCGCCTCCACGGCGGCGGTCAGGGCGGCGAGGTCGGCGGCCATGGGTCGGGTCTCCCTGGGGGCTGCGGCCGGCGGGGCGGAGGAGGCGCCCCGCCGGCCGGGAGTTCGAGAACATTGATTGATGGTCCTGTCCAGTGCTCAGCGCGTCTCGTGCGCCGCCTCCGAGGCGGCGAGATGCCATCGGGTGGGTGGCAGACTGGAGTGCCACTGCCGTGGGTCTTCAGCAGCCCTCCGTGCGGATGGAGATTCCGTCACCGGCGGCGACTGCGGCGACCAGCTGCTGCAGACACGCGAGATCAGCCGCTGCGCCGGAGGCTGTCGACCGGACGGTCGCACCAGCCTGGATCGAGTCGGCAAAGGCCTCGAGCGAGCGACGGAAGCCGGTCGTGCGGCTGGCGCGCAGCGTCGTGTCCGACCGCGTCCCGTCCGGCTCCAGGCGCTCGACTCGAAGGGCTGCGCGCGCGTCTCCGAGGTACGGGGCCGGCATGGATAGGTGCACCCGGCCAGCCGTCCCGTACACGGCGAGCTCCTCGAAGTACTCAGGGTAGTCGGGCAGCCAGGCCCAGACCAGACTCAGGACGGTGCCGCTGCCGATGTCCGCAAGAGCCTCGATCGTGGGCGGCTCGTCCCCCGGACGCGACGGATCGAATGGCCAGGCCCGCGCCGCGAGGAAGCGGGACGGGAGCGGGATCTCGAGTGCGCGGAGCACCGACAGCTCATGGCAGACCGACGTCAGGAGTGGCGACAGGTAGAGCCGCTGGAGGCCCGTCGGCGCATCTCCCAATACCGCGGTGACGCGGTCCCAAGCCTCACGTTCGGCGGCCCGCGCAGCCCCGCGATCGACGTCCTCGGCGCGCTCGAGGGCAAGATGCTCCGTCTGCCAGGAGTCGGCCGGGTGCAGAACCGTCACCCGGACGAGCCGCCGGGCGCCGACTGTCGCCAGCGCGCCCCTCGCGCGCTCAATGATGGGGTCGTACATCTTCATGTAGGAGACCTGGAGCACGCGGTTGCGCTCGACGGCGACGCGCTCCAGGTCCTTGGCGGCACCGACCGTGAACGAGAGGGGCTTCTCCACGAGCACGTGCTTGTCCGCCTCGAGTGCACCCCGCACCTGCGGCGTGTGATCGCCGGGCGTCAGCAGGAGGATCGCATCGACCTCCGGATCGGCGCACACGGCGCGCCAGTCCGTGGATGCCCGGACGTCCCCGAGCAGCGCGCTCGCGCTCGACCTGGCAAGCGCCGGAGACAGGTCGCAGACGTGGACGACTCGGAAGCGATCAGACAGCGCTGCCAAGTTCGGCCGGTGTTGAGCCTGCCAGATCAGGCCCAACCCGATCACCCCCAGCCTGACCCGCTCGCCTGCCACCCGACGCCCTCCCTGTCTCGTGCCGGCAGGTGCGGCGGATGCTGCCCCGTCTCCCGACATGGTATCGATCACATGGTGACTATAGCCTCGCATCGTCCCGGTGGCAAGGGACGGCAGAGGGCCAGCGCAGTGCCGAGGAGCGACGCGGTTCTACCGGCGGCGCGCCAGGGCAGCGGTCTGGCGAGCCCCTGCCCCGGCGGCTGGGCCCGTGGACCCCCGGACGACGAGCCGCACCGGCAGGACGTAGTTGCCGCGGATCGCCTCGCCGGCCCTCAGGCGGGAGATGATCTCGACGGCCAGGCGGCCCATGCCGAACTTGTCCTGGGCGATGGTCGTGAGGCCCGGGTTGACGTACGCGGCCAGCGCGATGTCGTCGAATCCCACCACGCTCACGTCCTGCGACACGCGAATGCCGAGGTCGAAGAGTGCGTGCATCACCCCGACCGCGATGAGATCGTTGTGGGCGGTGATGGCATATGGAGGACGGAGTCGGGCGGCCACCTGCCGCGCGGCAGCGCCGCCGGCGCTGTACCCGTCACCCTCCAAGACCTCGAGCGTGACCTCCCCCGGTGCGGCGGCAACGGCGGCGCGAACGCCGGCCAACCGTTCTGAGGTCGAGCCGCTGGCCGGTCCGCAGATGTGCACCAGCTGACGGTGGCCCAAGCCGATCAGGTGCTGCGCCGCCGCGCGGCCCCCGGCCTCGTCGTCGCTCAGGATGGCCGGGACCAGACCTCGGCCCAGGCTCGCATTGATGAGCACGAGCGGAGCCGGAAAGGCCGCCAGCAGGTCTTCGTGCCGCTTGGTGAGGCCACCGGCCGCCACGATGATGCCGTCGACGCGCCGCTCCAGCAGCAGGTCGAGATAGGCGATCTCGCGCTCCGGATCCTCGGCCGCATTGCACAGGATGATCGAGTCGCCGAGCTCGCGCGCCGTGTCCTCTGCGCCGCGCACGATCTCCGGGTAGAAGGGGTTGTTCACGTCGGTGACGATGAGCCCAAGCGTCCCCGTGCGCTGCTGGCGGAGTGACCGGGCCACGCTCGAGGGCCGGTAGTCCAGTTCGGCCATGGCCGCCTTGACCCGCTCCAGCGTATCCGGGCTGACGCGAGGCGAGCCCTGCAGGACGCGGGTCACGGTGGCAGGCGACACGCCGGCGAGGGTCGCGACATCGGTGATCGTGGCGGGCATGGTGATCGTCGATCTCAGGCTCTGGGGACTCGCTTCCGATCATATTCGGTCCGACGGCTGGCATAGCGCCGGTTCCGTGGCGGCGGACCGCTCAGGGATTGCCGCCAGCGGCTCCCTTGGCGGCGACGTGCCGTTCCTCCGGGACCTCCGTTCCTCATGGTATCGCTCACACGACCACTGCTTCCGGGCGGGGCTGCGCTGCCCCCTTGCGTGGGGCGCTGTGTCGTCGGCAACCCCGTCGGCACGGCAACCCGGGCTCGTGTTCGGTGCGTCGGACGTCGGATCTGCTACTCCTTGAGGGCACCGCCCAGCAGACCGCTGACGAACCTCCGCTGCGTGACGACATAGGCGATCAGAACTGGAGCCGCCACCATCAGCGCCGCCGCTGCGATGTTGCCCGGCGAGGTGTTGTAGTCCGAACCAGCGAAGAACGACAGCGCCAGCGGAGTCGTGTGCGCTGCCGGGTTGGCCGCCAGCAGCACGAGCGACAGCAGGAACTCGTTCCAGGTGTAGAGGAAGAGCAGCGTCGCCAGTGTGCCGATCGCGGGAGACGCCATCGGGGCGAGGATCCAGACGAGGATCTGCACCGTGTTGGCCCCGTCGATCGCTGCGGCCTCGCGGAGCGAGGTCGGAAGGCTGCCGAAGTACCCCCGCATCCAGACGGTTCCGAGGGCGACCGAGAAGGCCGTGCACGGCAGGATCACCGAGACATAGCTGCCGAGCAGGCCGATCTGCTTCATGGTCTGGTAGATCGGCACGACGGTCGCCTCGTACGGCACGACCAGCCCCAGGATGAAGAGGCCGAGGATTGCCGCCTGCAGCGGGAACCGAAGCACGCCCAGCGCATAGCCGGCCAGGGTCGAGAGGATCACCGAGAGCACGACAACCGATGTGGTCACGATGGCGCTCGAGAGCAGCGCGTGGGCGAAGTCGCCGCGGACCCAGGCATTCTCGAAGTTCGTGAGGCTGATCGCCGTCGGGATGTAGAAGCCCTGCGGAGGTGCTGCCGACGGGTTCACCGCCAGGAGGACGATCGACAGCAACGGGTACACCGCGATGATCGAGGCGATGGCGAGGAGCGCGTGGGTGATGATGACGCCGCGCCTGGACTCCACGTCAGGCCTCTCTCTCTCGGAGCGCGGCCATGATGATCGAGACCACGACAAGGATGAACAGCGTGAGGATCACAGCGAACGCCGCGGCCGCTCCGACCTGGTGGCTGACGAACGCGTTCTGGTAGACGTACACGCTGGGCACCATGGTCTGCGCGCCCGGGCCGCCCTGCGTGGTGTTCCAGATGATGTCGAAGTTCCGCAGGGCGAAGATCGTCGTCAGCAGCAGGACGACGCGAAGTTCGGCGCGCAGGTGGGGGACCGTCACCACGAAGAACTCCCGGACCGCGCCTGCACCATCGACGCGGGCAGCCTCGTACAGCTCGCGCGGGATCCGCTGCGCGCCTGCGAGGAACAGCATCATGCAGAGTCCGAACTCGACCCAGGTGCCGATGACGCCGATGGCGGGGAGGGCGGTGCCGAAGTCGCCGAGCCACGGCCGGGCGAGCGACCCGAGGCCGATGAAGCGCAGGAGCGCGTTCAGCGGACCGTTGTAGTCGAAGATGCCGCGCCACGCGATCGCGACCACGACCGACGACAGGATCTGCGGCAGGAACAGGAGGGCTCGGAATCCGGTCAGCCAGCGCACGCGGATGCGAGTCATCATCCCAGCGAGCACCAGACCGATGGTGGCCGGGATCCACGAGTAGAAGATGAGGAGGACGCAGGAGTGCAGGACGGCGCTCAGGAGGTTCTTGCTCTGGAGGAGCTGAACGTAGTTCGACCATCCGACCCACGTCGAGGGGCCGATGCCGTCCCACTCAAACAGTGAGTACCAGACGGTCTCGCCGATGGGCTTGAGCGCGAAGAGGATGTAGACGAGGAGCGCGGGCGCGACGAAGAGGTAACCCGAGAGGTCCCAGCGGCGCAGTGCCCGCACCCGGCGCCAAGGTCGGGGGCGGGCACTGCCGGGAAGGACGCGGGTCGGCCCGCTGTCCTTCTTCAATGTCACTTATGGGTCACTTGCGGCTGCTCTGGAATGCAGCCCAGTCGTCCTGAATCTCCTGGAGGGCCGCAGACGGCTGGGTGTGACCCGCCATGACGGCCTGGATGGCGCCGCCCATGGTCTGGTCCATCGTGCTCGTCGCCCAGTCGAAGGAGTAGGTGTTGCCGCCGGACGACAGGATCTGCCCCGACGCGGTGATGGTGTCCTGGGCCAGCGGATTGCTCGCCTGGACGCCCTCGCTCAGCGCGGGCACCCGGCCGTCGTCGACGAACACGCTGGCGTTCTTCTGGTCGAGCAGCATGGCGATCCAGGCCACGTCGGCCGCGAGCTTCTTGGACGACGCGGTGATGTGCCACCCCATCCCCATCGAGCCCTGCGCGACGTACTTGCCGGAGGCACCCTTGGGCATCGCGAAGAAGCCGAAGCCGGACGGGTTGGTCTTGATGACCGGCGGGGCCTCCCAGGTGCCCTCCACCATGAACACGCCGGTGCCGTTCGCGAACATCGAGACCGCGTCGTCACGTGCGACGCCGCTGACGCCAGGCTCGAAGTAGCCCTTCGTCGCCCAGTCCTGCATGGTCGTCATGGCGTCCTGATTGATCGAGTTGACGAATGTCGTCCCGCTCTTCCCCGCGATCCAATCGCGGACATCCTGAGGGTTCACGGATGCACCCTGGATGGCGCCGAACAGGTGATAGAGGTCGCTCGTGGACGATCCGCCAGTCACGAGGGCCACCTCGCCTGCGGCCTTGGCCGCGGCGAGATCGTTGACGAATTCACTGTAGCTGGTCGGCACGTTCAGGCCGAGCTTCTGCAGCTTCGCCTTGTTGTAGTAGACACCCACCATCGAACTGACCGGCGCCATGCCGTAGATGTCGCCGGAGCCGAAGCTCTTTCCGTCGGCCGTCCAGCTGAACTCGCTGAGCGTGGAGCTGCCGTAGGTGTCCTGCCACCCATAGGCACTCGCCACGTCGTCGAGCGGGCGGATGAGCTTGTCCTTCACCAGGACGCTGTCGAGGGTGTATCCCTGGGCTCCCTGGAAGACGTCGGGCGCGTTGGGCCCGGCCGCCGTGTTGGCATCGGTCTTGAGCTCGTCGTTCCAGTCGAGGAACTGGATGTCGACTTTGACGTTCGGGTAGATCCCCTCGTACATTGGCACGAAGGTCTTCATCACGTCCTCCTCGCCAGTGTCGGCGAGGACGTTCAGCGTGACCTGCCCCAGCCCGGCGACGTCGGCGGCAGTGACCTTCGCGGTGATCTGACCGGATCCGCTGCTGCTGACGCTGCTCCCGGGTGCGCTGCTGCTGACGCTGCTGCCGGGTGCGGTGCTGCTCCCGGGTGCGGTGCTGCTGCCGGGTGCGCTGCACCCGACGAGAGCGACGACCGCGCACATCGCAACAGCTGCTGCCCCCATCGTTCGCCGAACCTTCATCATCGTCCCTCTTTCACCGACTCCGCTGAGGCGAGGATCCCCGATCGGCTACCAGACGTGACGTCCCGCACGTGGTATCGATCACATGGCATACTAACGGAGCGTCGGCCGGCTGTAAATACCGCCGGTTGGGTGGCCAGCGTCCTCCTGCCCGGCCCGTGGCCGGCCCTTGCTGCAGCGAATGCCAGAGGACAGCGGCAGTGGCGGAGGTTCGGACCGTGGGCAACAGAGATCGCGCGGAACTCCGGGAGCTGGGGTTCAGGGTCGCCGAGCTGGCGGCCCTGCCGGTGCAGCAGGAGGCAATCGCGAACTGGAAGGCCCTCAACGGGCTCCGGCCTGTGCGACCGATGGTCTTTCTCGACCAGCTGCCCTGGAACGAGATGGACGACGACCCGGCGCTCGTCAACCGCTGCGAGGACCCATTCCTCCGCGGCCTCGAGACCGATCTGCGTCGCACCCTCTTCCGGTGGGACCACTTCCGGGCGGACATGGTGGTCGAGCCCGAGCTCCTGATCCCCAAGGTCCTCCGCCTCGACGGCTTTGGCGTTGAGATGCGGGAGGAGACGCGGGCGACCGACTCCGCCAACGCGATCGTCTCCCACCACTTCTTCGACCAGCTCGCCGATGAGGCGGACGTGGAGAGGATCCGGACGCCGAACGTATGGCTGGACGAGGCACGAACCGCGGAGCTCGAGGCGCGGGCGCACGAGGCCTTCGACGGCGTCCTGCCGGTCCGGATGCAGGGCTGGGTGCCGAGCGCGCAGCAGTGGCCAGGCCTCTTCTCGCAGCCCGAGACCAAGCCGCTCGTCGCCGGCTGGCCCGACGAGGTCCTCTCCGCTGGCGGCGACTTCTGGGACATCATCTCATTCTGGCGGGGCGTGGACGCCGTCCTGCTCGATCTCGCCGATCGGCCCGAGCACATGCACCGCATCATCGACCGGCTGGTCACGGCCTACCTCGGCATGCTCGACCAGATGGAGGCGAAGGGCCTGCTCGGCTACTCGGCGCCGCTGATCCACTGCACGCCCGCCTGGACCGACGAGCTCCCGCACGATGGCTTCGACCCGGAGCGGCCTCGGGCCGAGGACCTCTGGACGATGGGCATGGCCCAGGTCTTCACCTCGGCATCGCCCGCCATGTTCCGGGAGTTCGAAGTCGAGTACACCAAGCGCTGGTACGCGCGCTTCGGCCTCGGCTACTACGGCTGCTGCGACGTCCTGGACCGGAACATCGACAACATCAGGCTGATCCCCAACGTGCGGAAGGTCTCGATCAGCCCGTGGGCCAACCCGGTGGTCAGCGCCGAGCGCCTGGGCGGCGACTACGTGATGTCGCGCAAGCCCAACCCGGCCCGCCTGGCGATGGACGCCTGGGAGCCCGAGGGCGTCGAGCGCGAGCTGCGTGAGACGGTGGAGGCCTGCCGCCGCACCGGCACGCCTGTCGAGCTGATCCTCAAGGACGTCAGCACCGTCCGGCGGAGGCGGGACCGGCTGGAGGAGTGGGTGGCCATCGCGATGAAGGTGGCCCTCGATGGCTGAGCGGGGGCACTGGGCCATGCCCCGAGAGTCTCCGCCGGAGCGGCTCAGCCGCGAGCCGTGAGGGTCATGGGAACATGCACGAGGCCGCAGGGCGGCGGCTGGCGGTTCCCGGGCACGGACCTCGCGAGCGGATCGGCAAGGGCCTCGTCCGAGTCGGCACCGCGCAGCCTGGAGGCCTCGTGATGGCCCTGGGCGCGATGGCGCTACCCCCGAAATGACACATGGACGAGTCCCCGGCGCGCGGCGTGCCGGCTCGGGACGAGTCCCCCCGGCGGCGCTTGACGAGGGGCTTCGCCTGGATACTGTAATGGTCATACAGTGTAACGCCATGACAGTATCGCGAGGGACCGTTGATGAGGCAGTTCATCGGACGGAGTGACCTGCTCGCACGGATCGAGAGCGAGTGGGCAGCTGCGCGCGACCAGGGCGAGGGGCGGATGATCACCATCCGCGGTCGTCGACGGGTGGGCAAGACGTGGCTCGTCGAGGAGTTCATCGACCGGACCAAGCCGCCCAGCATCTTCTTCGCGGCGAGCCGGCAGACCGACGAGCGCGAACTCGCGCTGTTCGCTCAGACGCTCGTGCAGTCCACACTGCCGTCGAGCGACCGGGCCGAAGGCGTGACGTTTGCAACGTGGCAGGCAGCCCTCACGAGTGCGGCCAGCGGGGCTGACCCCGCCCGTCCGAGCGTGATCGTCCTTGACGAGTTCCCGTACCTCCTCGGTGACACGAAGGCATCGCGCGACGCCGTCTTGGGCGCCGTTCAGACCGCCTGGGACCGAACGCTCTCCAAGCAGCCGGTCCTCCTCATTCTCGTCGGGTCCGACCAGGCGATGATGGAGATGATCACGGCCCCCAGGCAGCCCCTCCACCAGCGGCCGAGTCGGGAGATGTTCGTCCCGCCGCTCAACCCGGCAGAGGCCGCGGCGCTGTCCGGCCTCACGGGCGCCGATGCACTGGACTCGTATCTCGTCACCGGCGGGTTTCCGAAGGTGGTCCGAGCGAAGATGAGTCGATCGCTCAAGGACTTCCTCGGCGACCAGCTCGCCGACGACGGCACCGCACTCGTAACGACGGGGCGGCTCATACTCGACTCCGAGTTTGGGACGAACACGCAGGCGCGCAGCATCCTGTCTGTCCTCGGTGATGGACTCCGCAAGCGCGGCGACATCTCCGGCGAGACTGGGATCGATGCGGCCAACATCAAGCGGCCGCTCGACTTCCTGATCGTCGAGAAGCGCGTGGCGGAGGCCCGGCGGCCGCTCTCGACTGCCGCCTCGCGCGATACCCGGTACGAGATCGTCGACCCGTTCCTTCGCTTCTACATGCGCTTCGTCGACCGCTACCGCGGCGAGATCGAGCGGGGCCGAGGGCGCGTCGCCGCCTCCCTCATCCTGCGCGACTGGTCGACGTATCGCGGCAAGGCCATCGAG
>JAKAMV010000194.1 GCA_021812735.1 Chloroflexota bacterium
CCCACCCCCGTCCAGGCCGCGGCGATCCCGCTCGTGCTCGCCGGCCGCGACGTGCTGGCGGCCGCGCAGACCGGCACCGGGAAGACCGCGGCCTTCGTGCTCCCGATCCTGGAGCGGCTGCGGCCGGAGGCGAGCACGGCCATCTCGCCAGCCCGCCACCCCGTCCGCGTCCTGATCCTGGCGCCCACCCGCGAACTGGCGGTGCAGGTCGCGGAGTCCGTGAGGACCTACGGCCAGAGCCTGCCGCTGCGCTCGTGCGTCGTGCACGGCGGCGTCCCCATGAACCCGCAAGTGAAGATGCTCTGGTCGGGCGTCGAGATCCTGGTGGCGACGCCCGGGCGGCTGCTCGACCACGTCGCCCAGGGCACCGTCAAGCTCGGGCAGGTCGAGGTGCTCGTGCTCGACGAGGCAGATCGGATGCTCGACATGGGCTTCATCCCCGACGTGCGGCGGATCGTCGCGCTGTTGCCGGCCCGGCGCCAGACGCTCTTCTTCTCGGCGACCTTCTCCGACGAGATCCGCCACCTGGCGCAGGAGTTCCTGCACGACCCGGCCATCGTCGAGGTCGCCCGACGGAACACCATCGCCGACAACCTCTCGCAGGCCCTCTACCCGGTCGACGGCACGCGCAAGGCCGATCTGCTGGTGCACCTGATCGAGCGCGATCGGATGAGGCAGGTCCTCGTCTTCACGCGGACCAAGACCGGCGCGGGGAGGCTCGCCGCGTACCTCGACCGGCGGGGCGTGCGGGCGGTCGCGATCCACGGCGACCGCAGCCAGCCCGAGCGCACGCGGGCACTCGAGGACTTCAAGCGCGGCGACGTGACCGTCCTGGTCGCCACCGACGTCGCGTCGCGGGGGCTTGACATCGAAGAACTGCCCCACGTGGTCAACTTCGAGCTGCCGGCCGACCCGCAGGACTACATCCACCGCATCGGCCGTACCGGCCGCGCGGGCGCCAGCGGCACGGCGATCTCGCTCGTCTCCCCCGACGAGGTCGACCAGCTGCGAGCCGTGCAGCGGCTCTTACGGGCGGCGATCCCCTGCCGCGTCGTCGAAGCCTTCCTGCCCGGCCAGCCGGCGCCCCGAGACGGCGCACCCTCGCCCGAACGGCGTGCGGGTCGCGCGCCCGCCCCGCGCTCTCGCGACACCTCGCGAGGTCGCCGGACCCCGGTCGCCAGCTCGGGACGCTGAGCCGGACGCCGCACGGACCGCGGCGGACCGCCGACCCGCCGGACACGACGACCGACCGGCGGGGACAATAGCGGTCGGCGGCCGCCATGGCCATCATCGGGCACGCCACGCCGGCCCCGCAGTTCGAGGGGAACGATGCCGATCGAGTGGGACGCCGACGCGCGCCAGCTCCACCTCCACAACGGCCGCATCAGCTACATCGTGCGCGTCCTCGCCGACGGCTCGCTTGGTCAGCTGCACTTCGGCGCAGCCCTCGCCGACGGGCGTTCGTACCGGCACCTGGGAGGCGACGAGTTCCACGGCTTCGCCAACCGGCTCGGAGAACCAGTGGCGCTCGAATACCCGACCGCCGGCCGAGGTGATTTCCGGGTACCCGCACTCGAGGTCGAGCAGCCCGACGGCTCCACGGTCCTCGAGCTCGTCTACGCCGGCCACCGCATCCGCCCGGGCAAGCCCGCGATCCCGAGCCTTCCCGCCACGTATGTGGAGCGCGACGACGAGGCCGAGACGGCCGAGGTTCTGCTCCGCGACACCTCGAGCGGGACCGAAGTGCGGCTTCACTACACCATGTTCCGGGATCTGCCGGTGATCGCCCGCAGCGTCCGCATCACCAACGCGGGGAGCGGCACGCTGCGCCTCCGCTGCGCGATGAGTGCCGCACTCGACCTGCCCGATGCGCAGTGGGAGCTGCTGCAGCTGAGCGGCGAATGGGCGTGCGAGCGCCACGTGTGGACGCGGCAGCTCGGTCCCGGACGGCAGGCGATCTCGAGCCGCCGTGGCGCCTCCGGGCATGAGCACAATCCCTGCCTCGTGCTGCGGCGGCCCTCGGCCACCGAGGAACACGGCGAGGCGTACGGGTTCAGCCTCGTCTACTCGGGAAACTTCCTGGCGGAGGCCGACGTGAGCCCGTTCGGCACCACGCGGGTCCGAATCGGGATCAACCCCGAGACCTTCTCGTGGACGCTTGCGCCGGGGGAAACCTTCGCCACCCCTGAGGTCATCCTCGTCTACAGCGACGCGGGCCTGGGAACCCTGAGCGATACCTACCACCGGCTCTACCGCGAGCGTCTCGCGCGGGGCACGTGGCGCGACCGCCCGCGTCCGATCCTGATCAACAACTGGGAAGCCACCTACTTCGACTTCGACGAAGAGAAACTGATCCGGATCGCGGCCAGCGCGGCCGAGCTGGGCATCGAGCTCTTCGTTCTCGACGACGGCTGGTTCGGCCGGCGCGACGCGGACACAAGCTCGTTGGGCGATTGGTCCGTCGACCGGCGCAAGCTGCCGCACGGCCTGGAGGGGCTGGCGCGCCGCGTCGAGGCGCTGGGCATGCGGTTCGGCCTCTGGATCGAGCCCGAGATGGTGAGTCCGCGCAGCGAGCTCTTTGCCGCGCATCCGGACTGGGCCATCGGCGTCCCCGGCCGGGCGCGGACCGAGGGCCGCAACCAGTACGTGCTCGATATGGCACGGCCGGAGATCGTCGATCACCTGGCCGCCACGCTGTCGGCCCTGCTCGCCAGCGCCCCGATCTCGTACGTCAAGTGGGACATGAACCGGAACATCAGTGAGCCGTACAGCCTCGCGCTGCCGCCGGATCGCCAGGGAGAGTTCTTCCACCGCTACATGCTGGGCGTGTACGAACTGTACCGGCGGCTGACGGAGGCGTTCCCGGACGTCCTCTTCGAATCATGCGCCGGCGGCGGGGGCCGCTTCGATCCGGGCCTACTCGCCTATGCCCCGCAGACGTGGACCAGCGACGACACGGATGCCGTCGAACGCCTGCGCATCCAATGGGGCACCTCCATCTGCTACCCCCTGAGCGCGATGGCGGCCCACGTGTCCGCCGTCCCGAACCATCAGGTCGGGCGGGTCACCCCGCTTGCGACGCGCGCCGCGGTCGCCTTCTTCGGTGTCTTCGGCTACGAGCTCGACCCGACCACCATGTCGCCCGAAGAACGCCGCGCGGTGGCCGAGCAGGTTGCCTTCTACCGGGCCTGGCGCGAGCTCTTCCGGCGCGGACGCTTCCTGCGCCTGCGCGGCCCGTTCGAAGGGGACGGCAACGAGATCGCCTGGATGGTCGTGGCGGAGGACGCACGCTCCGCGATCGTCGGTCAGTACACGGTGCTGAACGTGCCCCATCCCGGCCCGCGCCGACTGCGGTTGCGCGGGCTGGACCCCGCGCGCGCCTATCGCGTCTCCACCTGGCCCGCGACCGAGGAGACGACCGCCCGGTTGAACGCGGGGGTGCGGGGCGGCGACGAGCTGATGCGCGCCGGGCTGCTCCTGGCCCCCGATCGTTGGGAGGCCGCGGCGCGCGGCGACTTTTCCGCCCGCCTCTTCGTGCTGGAGGCCGTCCCCTGACGCGAGGCGGGGCTCGCCGACGCGACGTCGCGGCCGACGCGACGTCGCGGCCGACGCGCTGCCCGCAGACGACGCGCTCCCCATGCCGCGCGTACGACGTGCGGAGGCCGGCCCCGTGCAGGACCGGCCTCCGCGTGGCGCGCGTTTTCCACGCGGCGCCGGGCGTGCGGCGCCGTGTGGGGCGAAAGGTCAGCCCGGCAGGACCTCCGAGCCCCACGCCTCGTTGATGACGGCGCGCGCCGAGCCGTAGAAGGCCGCGATCGCCGTCAGGATGCCGACATAGCCGCCGAGCTGCGTCAGACCGCTGCCGGCCGCGCTCCCGTTGAACGCACCGAGCGCAAGCACGACGAACGTGATCCAGAGCAGCAGGAAGACGACCATCGTGACCCGGGCGCCCTTCAGCGTGGCGATCCACATGTAGAAGGTGAAGATGCCCCAGGCGAGCAGGTACCAGGCGACCGCGTTGCCGGCATCTTTGCCCTGGAAGACGACGACGAACGCGGCGAAGCTGACCCAGAAGCCACCGTAGGAACTGAAGGCGACCCCCCCGAACGTGTTGCCGTTCTTGAACTCCCACCACCCGGCGATCAGCTGACCGAGCCCGCCGTAAGCCAGGGCAAGGCCGACGACGATGGCCAACGAGCTACCGGTGATGAGACCCGCGTTGATCAGCGACAGGATCAGCGTCGTGAGGGCGAATCCCGCCAGCCCGAGAGGCGCGGGGTTCGCCTCCTTCGCTGCCGGCATGCCCTGGGCTTGAGCCACGCGCGAACTCCTTTCCGGTCGGGCGGCGCGGTCAGCCGCCCTCAGTCCACCAACCGGTGACCGCTCCCCTGACCAGCTGTCAGATGAGCTGTTCCGCCTCGCTCGACTGCGCCTTGTCGCGGATGGTCTCCACGATCCCGGAATCGGCCAGCGTCGTGACATCGCCCAACGGTCGATGCTCCGCGATGTCGCGCAGCAGGCGGCGCATGATCTTGCCCGAACGCGTCTTGGGCAGTTCCGGGGTGAACATCACCATCTTGGGGCGTGCGATCGCGCCGATCTTCCTGGCCACGTGCTCGCGCAGCTCGGCCGCCAGCGTGTCGCTCGGTTCCACGCTGGCCTTCAGGATCACGAAGGCGAAGATCGCCTCGCCGGTGATCGGATCGCTCCGCCCGACGACCGCCGCCTCGGCGACGGCCGGATGGTCGACCAGCGCCGATTCCACCTCGATCGTGCTGATGCGGTGGCCGGAGACCTTCATGACGTCGTCGACGCGGCCGAGCAGCCAGAAGTAGCCGTCCGCATCGACCTTGCAGCCGTCCCCCGCGAAGTAGTAGCCGGGGAAACGGCTCCAGTACGTGTTGACGTAGCGGTCCGGGTCCTTGTAGATGCCGCGCAGCATCGCCGGCCACGGCCGCGTGAGGACCAGGTAGCCGCCGCCCTGCCCGTCCGGGACGTCCTTGCCGTCGGCATCGACGACCTTGGCTCCCACCCCCGGGAACGGCCGCGTGGCCGATCCGGGCCGCAGGGTAGTGATCCCGGGAAGCGGCGTGATCAGGATCATCCCCGTCTCGGTTTGCCACCAGGTATCGACCACGGGGCAGCGCCCGCCGCCGATGTACTTGTGGTACCAGAGCCAGGCCTCCGGGTTGATCGGCTCGCCGACCGTGCCGAGCACCCGCAACGATGACATGTCGTGCTTGGCCGGCCACTCCTCGCCCTGCTTCATGAAGGCGCGGATGGCGGTCGGGGCGCAGTACAGGACGTTCACCTTGTACTTCTCGATGATCGACCACCAGCGGTCCGGTGCCGGGTACTGGGGCGCCCCCTCATACAGGATCGACGTGGTTGCGTTGGCCAGGGGCCCATAGACGATGTACGAGTGGCCGGTCACCCAGCCGATGTCGGCGGCGCACCAATAGACGCTGTCGGGCTTGATGTCGAAGATGTAGTGGTGCGTCGAGGCGATCCCCACCAGATAGCCGCCGGTCGTGTGCATGACCCCCTTCGGCTTGGCGGTCGTGCCAGAGGTGTGGAGGAGATAGAGGAGATGCTCCGAGTCGAGCGGAACGGGGTCGCACTGCTCGGACTGCCGCTCGACGAAGTCATGCCACCAGTGATCGCGCCCCGGCGTCATCGAGACGTCGTGGCCGGTCCGGCGCACCACGAGCACGTTCTTGATCGTGGGCGCGTTCGCCACGGCGACGTCGGCAGCCCCCTTCAGGTCGAGCACCTTGCCGTTGCGCCAGCCGCCGTCCGCCGTGATCAGCGCCACGGCCTCCGAGTCGATCATGCGGCCCTGTAGGGCGTCCGAGCTGAAGCCGCCGAAGACGACCACGTGCGGCGCGCCGATCTTGGCGCAGGCCAGCATCGCGATCGGCAGTTCGGGGATCATCGGCATGTAGATGCCAACCCGGTCGCCGGTCTTCACGCCGAGCGTCTGCAGCGCGTTGGCGCACTTGTTGACCTCCCGCTGCAGGTCCGCGTAGGTGATCGTCCGGGTGTCGCCGGGCTCGCCCTCCCAGTGGTAGGCGACCTTCGATCCCAGGCCCCGCTCCACGTGTCGGTCCACGCAGTTGTAGGCGACGTTGAGTCGACCGCCCACGAACCACTTCGCATAGGGCAGGTCCCATTCGAGGACCTGGTCCCATTTGCGATACCAGTCCAGCCGTTGCTCGGCTTCCTCCGCCCAGAAGCCCTCGAAGTCCCGCTCGGCGCGTGCGTAGATGTCCGCCTGTGCGTTGGCGTTGCGCGCGATCTCCGCGGGTGGCGGAAACTCCCGCCGCTCCGAGAGCAGAGCCTCGATTTCCGGCTGCACGTTCAGGCTCATGCGGGACCCTCCGTCATCGCGGACTGTTGCGGGGACCGATACAGCAAGATCGCGGCGAGCTTCGCGCGGAACGCTGGCACTCAGCGGGCGCGCTCCTCGCAGCGTAACCACGCGATTCGCCATGTCAAGAAGTGCGAAAGCGTGTATATGCGCTCGATAGGTGGGGCGCCACGGACGATATACGCACGAAGTCTGGGGGGCGCCTGGCAGGGCGCCGGTCCCGAGCGTCGCGGGCGCGGCGGTCAGGAGGAGGAGGAGGAGCGTCGCCCCCAGCGCTGTGGGGCATACCAGTCAGGCCGCGGTCGATTCCTCGATGGCGCGCAACGCGCATGCGAGCGCGGCCTCGGCCGTCTGGCGGTTGCGCTCGACCAGGCTCTCGGGCTCGGGTGCGGCGAGCTCGGGCGGGTCGAGCAACATGAGCGGCGGGGGCGCCTGGTCGAACCGGGCAGCCTCCCCGCTCCAGCGCGCACGCCACTCCGGGGGCATCTCGAGAGGGAGGTCGCGGTGCGCCTGGGTGAGCCAGACCAGCGCCCAGACCCGCGGGACGACGCGGTACACGTCGTAGCCGCCGCCCCCGGTAGCGAGCCAGCGTCCCTCGGCGTACTGGTGGGCGACCCGGTGGAGCAGCGCCGCGGCACGGGCCATGGCCAACGTCGTCACTCGCAGGTGCGCAAGGGGATCGAACAGATGGGTGTCGCTGCCGTGCTGCGTGACGAGGATCGTCGGCTGGTAGGCTGCGGCAAGGGCCGGCACCACGAGTTCGACGGCGGCGAGCCACGACGCGTCCGAAGTGCCGGGCTCGAGCGGCACGTTGACGGCCGTCCCACGAGCGTTCGGCGCGCCGCAGTCCGAGACGAACCCGGTGCCGGGGAAGAGCGCTCGGCCGGTCTCGTGGAACGAGATCGTCAGGACCTGCGGATCATCCCAGAAGATCGTCTCGACGCCGTCGCCGTGGTGGACGTCCAGATCGACGTAGAGCACGCGGTGCCCCGCATCACGCGCCCGCGCGACCGCCAGCGCCACGTCGTTGTAGATGCAGAAGCCGCTGGCGCGTTCCGGCATCGCGTGGTGCAACCCGCCGCCCGGGTGGAAGGCGTGGCAGGCGTCGCCCGCCAGGATCCGTTCCATGGCAGCCAGCGAGCCGCCGGCGACCGCGGCCGCCGCCTCGTGCATGCCGGAGAAGGGCGGATCGTCGCCCCACGCCGAGAAGCCGAGCATCGGTCCCGCGTCCGGGTACTCGGAGAGCATGCGGACGCTCGAGATGTACGCGGGGTCGTGGACGCGCCGGAGCTCGGCCTCCGACACCTCGGGGGGTGGCATGAAGCGGTCGGCGCCCAGGGCCTCCAGCAGCTCGATTCCCGGTCCGAAGCGGCGGGGCGTCAGCGGATGCTGGACGCCGAAGTCATAGAGCAGCGAGGGTGGGCCGAAGACCACGAGGGGCTGGACGGACGCCGTGGTTGAGGGCTGCACGTTGGTGTCGCTGCGCTCCTTCGGGCCGCTCTATCTGTCGGCAAAGGGGGATGACGGCGCGCTGTATCCGAGCACTATAGCGAGCCCTCGCTGGAAGATGGTTGCGCGGCGCGTCCTGGACCTGGCCGCCACGCACGCTTCGTCGCTCGTGCGCGCTCCCGAGGGCGTGCGGAGCGTGCGCCTCAGCGGCCACGTCGCGCGTACCACCATCAGCGTGAGTTAGACGACCCATAATCAGGGGCGACCGCTTGGCGTACGCGCCCCGGTCACGTACCGTAGACCTCTGGACGGCGGGTCCTCGCCATCGCAACGCGCCCCGCGGATCGCAACGCCGGCGGGACACGGCACCGCGGGCAGCTCGAAACCGCCGCACCGGACCTGCCGCGAGAGGACGACTGGCCCATGTTGTGCGCCCCACTGGCTCTGGCGGCCGAACTGGAGCCGTGTCACGGTCGTGCCGGCGGCGCGTGGACCGCCGATCCGCCCGTCGACCCGCACGGCCGCAGGCGACCCGGCCGACCCCCAGCGACCGCGACGAAGCAGGAGCCATGAGCATCGCCACATCCGGCCATCGCGAGCGGGACGTCGTCCTGCGCGACGGCTCGTCGATCCACTTGCGCCCTGCGCGCGCCACGGACGAGCCGGCCCTGGTGGCGTTCCTGGAGCGGCTGTCGTTCGAGTCGCGGCGCCTCCGTTTCGCCGGGAGCGTCACCGACCTCCAGGGCCTGGCGCACCGCTGGGCCGTTCCGCCCGACCCTGGCGACTGCTCGCTCGTGGCGCTCGCGGGTATCGATGGCCGGGTCATCGCCAACGCCACCTACAGCCGCATGGGGCCCGAGATCGCCGAGGTCGCGTTCGTGGTGGCGGACGACTACCACGGCCGGGGCATCGCGACGCTCCTGCTCGAGGCGCTCGCCGAGTGTGCGCGCGAGGACGGCATCACGACGTTCTGCGCCGAGGTCCTGCCCGAGAACGCGCGCATGCTCGAGGTATTTCGCGAAAGCGGCTTTCCGACCACCCTGCGGATCGAGCCGGGCGCCATCATGGTCGAGTTCCCCACCGAGCTCACCGATGCCGCCCGCGAGCGCTTCGAGCACCGCGAGCAGATGGCCGCCGCCGCCGCGGTGCGCGCCCTCCTGCACCCCTCGTCGGTCGCGGTCATCGGTGCCTCCCGCCGCCGCGGGACGATCGGCGGGGAACTCTTCCACAACCTGCTCGCCGGGGACTTTGCGGGACCCGTCTATCCGGTCAACCCGAACGCCGACGTCGTGCAGTCGGTGGCAGCCTACCGCTCGGTGCTGGACATCCCGGGGCCAGTCGACCTGGCGGTGATCGCAGTTCCCGCCGCGGCGTCGGTGGAGGCCGCCCAGGCCTGCGCGTCGAAGGGTGTCCGATCCCTCGTGGTGGTCTCGCCCGGCTTCGCCGAAACCGGCGAGGAGGGGCTGGCGCGGCAGCGGGAGCTGCTCGCCGTCTGCCGTCAGGCAGGGATGCGGCTGGTCGGGCCGAACTGCATGGGCATCATCAACCTCGATCCCGCCGTCCGGCTCAATGCGACCTACCTGCCGACCGCGCCGATCCGTGGCAACGTCGGGTTCATGTCGCAGAGCGGCGCGCTCGGACTGGCGATCATCAAGCACGCCAACCGCCTGGGGCTCGGGCTGTCGAGCTTCGTCTCGGTCGGCAACAAGGCCGATCTTTCCGGCAACGACTTCCTGCAGTACTGGGAAGACGACGCGCCGAGCCAGGTGTTGGCGCTCTACCTCGAATCGGTGGGCAACCCGCGCAAGTTCGCGCGGATCGCCCGCCGTGTGGGGCGCAAGAAGCCGATCATCGTGGTCAAGAGCGGCCGCTCGGGCGCGGGCGCTCGGGCCACCTCGTCGCACACCGGGGCGCTGATCGGCGCGTCCGACATCACCGTCGACGCGCTCTTCCACCAGGCCGGCGTCATCCGCACGGATACCCTAGGCGAGTTCTTCGACGTCGCCTCGCTGCTTGCCAACCAGCCGCTGCCAGCGGGGCGTCGGGTGGCGATCCTGACGAACGGCGGGGGCCCCGGCATTCTCGCTGCCGATGCGTGCGAGGGCGACGGTCTGAGCGTGCCGCCGTTGCCGATCGAGGTGCGCCAGCGGCTGGCGGAGTTCCTGGCGCCCGAAGCGGCGCTCGAGAACCCAGTCGACATGATCGCCACCTCCGCCGAGGCGTACCGCAAAGCGATCGGCATCCTGGCGGGCTGCGACGCGATCGACGCCCTCATCGTCCTCTTCGTGCCGCCGCTCGTGATGGAGGGCGACGATGTCGCCGCGGCCATCCGCGACGCGGTTCTCGAGCTACCTCGCGCGATCCCGGTGCTGACCGTCTTCATGTCGGCAGAGGGCGGCCCGGCAGCGCTGCGCGACGCGGCCGTCCGCGTGCCCGTCTACAGCTTCCCGGAGGAGGCCGCGCGGGCTCTTGCGCACGCCGCGCGGTACGCGGAGTGGCGCGCCACGCCCCTCGGCAGCGTCCCCCGCTTCGACGATCTGCGCGAGGCCGAGGCGGCGGCGGTCGTGGCGGCCGCGCTGGCGCAGATCGGTGCGCAGGGCACGCCCCACGGCGCGACGTTGTCCGGTTCGGCGCTTCCTGTGTCCCCGGCCGATGGCCGCTCGCGCTGGCTGCGCCCTGACGAAGTCGCCTGTCTGCTGGAGTGCTACGGCATTCCGACCGCGCCGTGGCGTCTGGTGGAGACACCGGAGGCGGCAGGCCACGCCGCCGAGGAGATCGGCGGGTCGGTCGCGCTCAAGGCCGTGGCCTCCGGGGTCGTGCACAAAACCGAGGCCCGGGCCGTTGTCCTCGCACTCACCGGCGCTGGGGCGGTCGAGGCGGCCGCACGGGAGATGGCCACGGCGCTCGAAGCGGCCGGACACCCCGTCGAACGCTTCTTCGTGCAGCGCATGGTGCCGCCCGGCGTGGAGATGCTGGTCGGCGTGGTGCACGATCGCCTCTTCGGGCCGGTGGTTGCCTGCGGGGCCGGCGGCACCGCGGTCGAGCTGCTTCGGGACGTGGCGGTGCGCATCACGCCGCTGACCGACCGCGATGCACACGAGATGGTCCGTGCGCTCGCCACGTTCCCATTGCTGGATGGCTACCGGGGCGCGCCGGCGGCCGACGTACCTGCGCTCGAGCAGGTACTGCTGCGCGTGAGCGCGATGGTCGAGGCACACCCCGAGATCGCGGAGATGGACTGCAACCCGCTCGTGGTGCTCGAGCAGGGGGCCGTGGTCGTCGACGCCCGCATCCGGATCGAGTTGCCGCACCCGCGCTGAAGCCACGCGACCCGACCGGGCACCCCGGTGCGGCGCGGCCCAGGTGGGCAACGCGCGGCCGACGCCGATGCCGACGCAGGTTGGGGATGCGCCGCCGCCGCAGATGGGGGAAACTACCGGGCGTGCTGGTCCCGGACCGTGAGCCAGGCGTGGCACCCACGGGTCCGGTCGGCAGCGCCGACGAGCGAGGCTATCCGATGCGACATGCCGCCATCCCAGTCGCCTCCCTGGCGCTGGCCGCCGCCCTCGTCGGACCAGCCCTCGTGGCGCCGGCCGGGGCGCCGCTGCTCGTGAGCCGGGTTGCCGCCGCAGGTCGCTCCGAGGCGCCGCCGCAACCTGGTCCGACCGAGGAGTACCTGGAAGCGCAGGCCCACGCGCACGATCACCTCTCGCTGCAGCCGCCGCGTCCGGTCACCGTTGCGCTGCGTCCCAGGCCGTTCGCGGCGCTGGCTGGGTCGTCGGCCGGGTCCCGGCGGACCGAGGCGACGATCGGCCCGACCGCCGGCCCGTCCCGCGAGATCTACGGCTTCTTGCCGTACTGGGAGCTCGCCGATCCCGACCTGACGCTCGACTACTCGGTCCTTTCGACCATCGCGTACTTCGGGTTGACCGCGAGCGCGACCGGCGACCTGGAACAGACGGGCTCCAACGGCGCCCCTGAGGCAGGCTGGACCGGCTGGCAGAGCGGCAACCTCACCGCGATCATCGATGCCGCCCACGCGCAGGGCACGCGCGTGGCGCTCACCGTCGAACGTTTCGCGTGGGACACGGCCGGGACGGCGGCCACGACGGCGCTCCTGAGCAGCCCCACCGCGCGGGCGACCCTCGTCGGCCAGATCGTCGCCCAGGTGCTGGCGCGCGGCGTGGACGGGGTGAACCTCGATTTCGAGCCGGTGCCGGCCGGCCAGTCCGCGAACTTCGACGCGCTCGTCCAGGCGCTCCGCGACGCTCTGAACGCCGCGCGGCCGGGGCTGGAGCTGGTCGTCGACGTGACCGGCGACATCGGCAACTACGACGTCACCGCACTGACGGCACCCGGCGCGGCCGACGCGCTCTTCATCATGGGCTACGACTACCGTCGGGCTGGGGCGGCGCAGGCGGGGTCGATCGCGCCGCTCGTCTCGCCCACCTACGACACCGACCTGACCCGCACGCTGCACGCCTACCTCTCACTCACCACCCCAGACCACCTGCTGCTCGGCTTGCCCTATTACGGTCGCGCCTGGTCGACCATTTCGAACCAGCCGAACGCGAGCACGCTGCCCCAGAACGATCAGAACGGCTATTCGGTGGCGGCCACCTACGCCGCCGCAGCCGACCTGGCGGCGACGAACAGGCTGCAGTGGGACGGCACGGAGACATCAGCCTGGACCACCTACCAGCGCCAGTTCTGCGCCACGTGCCCCAACGTCTGGCGCGAGCTGTACTTCGACAACGCGCAGTCGTTGGCCGCGAAGTACCAGCTGGTCCTCGCCGATGGGCTGCGCGGCACGGGTATGTGGGCGCTCGGGTACGACGGCACGAAGCCCGAGCTGACCCAGCTGCTGCACCAGGTCT
>JAKAMV010000195.1 GCA_021812735.1 Chloroflexota bacterium
TAACTGGAACCGCCCCCGCGGGGGGGGCAATAACCAGCCCAACCCCCGCCCCAAAACTAAACCCTGTCCATGGCCCCCGCCCCCCCCCCCCCCCCCCCCCCCGCAACCCGCCCGCTTGTGCGCCCGCCGGTGACGGTCGGGTGGCGGCGGGCGGCCCTCCTCTGCGCGGGCGCACTCCTCCTGCTCGCCGTCTACGCCGCCGTACGCGTCACCGGCGGCGCTCCGAACCCGCTCGTCCACTTCGCGTACTTCGCGATCGCCTTGGCCGCGCTCGGCGCCGGTTGGCGCGGCGGCCTGACCTCCGGGGCCGCAGCCGGCCTCCTGCTCGGTCCGCTCATGCCCGACAGCACCGCGGCGTCGGCAAGCGTGCTGGGCCAATGGGGTTGGGCCATCCGTCTCGCGGCCTACCTCGGGGCGGGCGGCGTGGTCGGCTGGGCCTCGGACCGCACACAGGAACTGGCTCGAGAGAGCGCCGACCGCGCCGCCGCGGCGCGCGAGACCGACGTCCTGCGGGCGTCCGAGGAGCGCCTGCGGGAGACGCTCGAGGCGGCAGCCGATGGCATCCTCGTCTTCGACGCCGACGGCCGCCTGACGTTCGCCAACGCGGCGGCCGAGCAGCTGCTCGGCCTGGCACAGGTCGAGCTCCTGGGGGCGACGGCACAGGAGATCACCGCGCGCGTCGGCGCCCTTCCGCGCCCCGACGCGCCCCACGCGCGCGGCCAGCTCATGGCTCCGCCCGAGGCCGGAGCGCCGCCGCTCTCGCGTGAGATCGCCCTGCATCATCACGATGGGACTCACCACGTGCTCCAGGTCAGCGTCGGCAGGCTCCGCGCGCAGGGGTCGGGGGCGGGCCACGTCATCACCCTGCGCGAGGTGACCGCCGAGCGCGCCGTCGCGCGAGAGCGGGCTGCAGAACTCGCGTCGCTCGAGGAGGTCGCGCAGGCGGCCATGGGCGCGCCGTCGGCGACCGCTGCCGCGGAGGTGCTGCTGGCACAGTTCGCCCGTGTCTGGCCGGTGGCCGCGGCGGCGATCTATCTCTTCGACGAGGGCGGCGCCCAGCGCCTCGCCACGCTCTGGCCATTCCAGGCGGGCCAGCCGCCGGCGCCGCTCGTCCCGGCCGAGATGGCCACCCAGCTGCGCACGCTCACCGCCGCGGGCCCGGCCCGCACCCAGCTCGAACGGCTCCCCGGCGGCGGCGCGGCCACCCTCGCCGCGCACGGCGCGCGTTCGCTCCTCGTGCTGCCGCTCGTCGCCGACGGGACGCTCGTAGGCGCCCTCCTGGCTGGCGCGCGCGAGGCGCCCGAGCCGTTGAGCGGCGACGAGGCTGCGCATCTGCGGACGATCGGTGGGCTCGCCGCGGGCATCGTGCAGCGCGCCCTGAGCAACGAGGAGTCGGCGCGTCTGCATCTGCACGAACGGGTGAGCGCGGTGCTCGCCAACCCCGGGCTCCTCGTGGCGCACTTCCAGCCGATCCTCTCGATCACCGAGCGCAGCGTCGCCGGTTACGAGGCGCTGGCCCGCTTCCACCTGGAGCCGGTCCAGCCGCCCGACGTCTGGTTCGCGCAGGCGGCCCAGGTCGGCCTCGGGGCCGAACTGCAGGCCCTCGCGCTCTCGCAGGCGCGGAAGGCGGCCCGGCTGGCCGTCCTGCCCGCCGGGACGTTCCTCTCGTTGAACGTCAGTCCGCGCTACCTCGCCGATCCGCGGGTCGCCGCCGCGTTCGGCGACGGACCGCTCGAGCGGATCGTGATCGAGGTGACCGAGGAGGAGGCCGTCGCCGACTACGCCGCCTTGCGCGATGCGATGGCGCCCTACCTCGCGCGCGGCGCCCGCATCGCCGTCGACGACGCGGGCGCCGGCTATGCGTCCATGCGGCACGTCACCGAGCTGCGGCCGGCTTTCGTCAAGCTCGATGCACAGCTGATCCGCGGTCTTCGCGATGACACGGGGCACCAGGCGCTCGTGCAGGCGCTCGTGAGCTTCACGGCCGCGATCGGCGCGATCGCCATCGCCGAGGGGGTCGAGGATCCAGCCGACCTGGCGGTCTTGGCCCGGGCGCGTGTGCCGGTGCTCGCGCAAGGCTATGCGATCGCGCGACCGGGTCCGGCCTGGCCGGCGGTCATCCCGGCAGCCCTCGCGGCCTGCCGGGCCCGACCGCAGCGCCGCGCGCTGCCGCATCCCGCCGCGGCGCGCACGAACAGCCAGTGAAGGCGCGCGCGAGGAGTCGACCAGGCGGACCTCGTCTGCCCGGCACGCAGGCGGCGTCGCGTAGTCAGACGCCGAGCCCCAAGGGCCCCGCCTCAGAGATGGCGGCAGCAGCTGGCGCCGTGTCGACGACGCGGAAGGACGAGCGCAGGCGTACCCGCCACAGTGCCGCCAGCACCGGAGCGCCCAGCCCGAGCACCATCAGCGCATTACCCACGGCGCGGAAGCTGTCGTACCAGAGCGAGGTCACCAGGTAGAAGCGCCCGAAACGCTCGAGCGTGGTCCCCAGCGCCAGCCCGGGCACCCATCCCAGCTCGGGCGAGCCCCGGAAGAACGTCCAGTCCCAGACGTCCAGCAACGCTCCGTAGGCGAGGCCCACCACGGCCCCGACGGCCGCGAGCACGATCAGATCTCGCCGCGAGGGTGCCACGACCGGATGTCCGGTGAGCCGGTCGACCAGCTGCGAGGCGGCGCCCGCCGCCAATCCGACCCACCCAACCCCGAAGAGCTGGTAGGGCAACCACGGGCCGATCCCGCCAGTAGCGATCGCCGAAACGAGCAGCGCGACCGCGCCCGTCTCGAACCCGTACGAGGGTCCGAAGACCCAGCCGGCGCACAGAACGAGAAAGAAGATCGGGCTGAAGCCGCCGATCCCGGTCACCAGCGCCAGGCGCAACCCCGCGTCGATCGCGGCGATCGCGGCGAGCAACGCCAGCAGGCGCGCATCCAGCCGACGCGCACCGGCCTCGGCCAGCAACAGGCCACCGAGCGCGCCGAGCGCAGTGGCGAGTGCCGGTCCGTCCGGGACGGCCGTGGCGGTGAGGAACGGCCACGCGAAGAGCGCAACCCCAACGAGCGACAGCCATGCGGGCGACGGCAGGCTGCGCCGCCGCCGTCCGACGAAAGCCTGCCCGACCCCCTGGCGCCGAGCGGCCATCAGGTGCGTGTCCGCTCGTTCACTGCCGCCGTCGGGAGCGATCCGGGACGCCACGCACCGGAAGCATCGACGGCGCGCTCCATGGGCGGGCGCCCGTCGTCGACCTGGCCGGCCAGTCGGGCCAGCACGCCCTCGACCGTCACCGGACCGCCCGGATAGAGCTGCCCGACCTGCGTCGCCCACGGAGTCGCTCCCGACAGCGCCCGGTCGGGGCAGCCCAGATCGACCAGCCGGCCATCCTCAACCCGCACGACCCGGTCCCCGACCTCCGCCGCAAGGTCGCTGTCGTGTGTGGCGACGACCACCGCGCAGCCTTCCTCCCGCAGCCGCCGCAGCACCCGGACGAGACGGTCCCGCGCGGTCCCGTCCATCCCACGCGTCGGCTCGTCGAGCAGCGCGATCGCGGGCCGCGCGGCCAGGACCGTCGCGATCGCCGCCCGCTGACGTTCCCCGCTCGAGAGGTCGCGCGGGTAGCGCTCGGCGGCCGAGAGGAGACCCAGTTCGCCCAGGATGCGCTCCGCGGGCTCGCGGCTGCCGGCCCAGCGGAGCGTCGCCTCCACTTCGGCCCGCACGGTCGGGCGGTGGAGCAACGCGGCGGGGTCCTGGGGCAGGTAGGCGATCCGGCCCGCCAGGCGCTCCACGCGGCCGCTGCGGGGCCGCAGGAGCCCGCCCAGCGTCCGCAGGAAGGTCGTCTTGCCGCCGCCATTCGGACCCATCAGGACGACGATCTCGCCCCGGCCTCCAGCCAGCTCGACGCCGTCGAGCACGACCCGCCCGCCTGGCCCGACCGTGAGGCCGCGGACCGACCAGGCGAGTTCGGTTGGCAGCGTCCGACCCGCACCCGCCGAGCCCGGTCGCGCTCCGTCGCCGAGTGCCGGCCGCCGTTCGTGTGCCGCCTCCACGCTGAGCGGGAGCGGCGACCACCCGAGTCGCCGCCCGAGGCGGACGATGGCCGGCGCCGTCGTCAGCCGCCCGACGAGTCGAGCAGGCGGCAGGAGACCCTCGAGCCGACCGCTGTCGAGCAGCCCTAGGCGGTCGGCCGCGGGCAGCAGGCGCTCGAGCCGGTGCTCGGCCACGAGGACGGCGGTGCCACCCGCCACCAGCGCGAGGCAGGCCTCGAGGAGCGCGGCGGCGCCGTCGGGATCGAGCTGCGAGGTCGGCTCGTCCAGGGCAACCAGTTGCGGCCGCAGGGCCAGGGCGGCCGCCAGCGCAACCCGCTGGCGCTCTCCGCCGGACAGACTGTCGACGGAACGGCCTCGCAGCGCCTCGGCGCCGACGGCTTCCAGCGCCTCACCCACCCTCGCGCGCATCGCGGACGGCGTGACGCCCAGGTTCTCGAGGCCGAACGCGACTTCGCGCTCGACCGTCCCGGAGACGAACTGCTGCTCCGGGTCCTGGAAGACGAGCCCGACCTCGCGAGCGAGCCGACGCGTCGGTGTCACCAGCACGTCGCACCCGCCCACCCAGGCGCGGCCAGCGATGGTGCCACCGTGGAAGTGCGGGACGAGGCCGTCGAAGAGCCGCAGCAGCGTGGACTTGCCGCTCCCCGAGGGCCCCGCGAGCACCGTCAATCCGGCCTCGAGACGCAGGCTCACGTCGACGAGCGCTGCATCGGCCCGGTCCGGGTACCAGTAGTGCAGATGCTCGACCGTCGCGATGTTCATGGGCGTCCTCCGCCGAGCCGGGGCAGCGCTGGCAGCGCCAGCACCAGGCTGGCCGCCGCCGCCAGCGGGTCGACCGCCGGGACGGTGAGCGTCGGGTACGCCTGCCAGTCGAGCTGGGCGCCGGCAACGCGAGCTGCCAGGTAGAGCCCGAGCGCCGCTACGGCCGACCCGACCGTCAGTCGGCTGAGGGCGTTCAGGCCCCGGGGCTCGTACCGCGTGCGCCGTCCCGAACCGAAGGCGCGGGCTTCCATCGCCTCGGCCAGCTGCAGCGAGCCCTCGATCGCCGTGAGCATCACCGGCACGAGAATCTCCGCCCACGACCATGGGCCCCGGGGCCGCCAGCCGCGCAGCCGTTGCGCTTCCATGACACCGAGCGCGGTGCGCCGGATGGTCGGCACGAGGTTGAGGGCCGTCGCGACGGCGATCCCAGTGCGCTCCAGGCGCGCCGGGAGCGCGTCGAGCAGGTCGTGCGGCTCCAGCAGGAGCGAGAGCGGCGCGACGACCAGGATCGCCGCCATCAGCCCCGTCGCGGTCACGGCGCCGAACGCCGCAGACTCGAGGGTGATGGGGCCGCCCACGAGCGGGAGCGCCTCGGGGAGCGTCAGCAGCACGTGCTCGCCCGCGTGGGCAAGCAGCAGGTTCAGGGTGGCGGCCAGACCCCCGGCGAGCACCACGCCCAGGAGGAGCGGACGCAGCGGCCGCTCCGGTGGTGTCCGCGTGACGAGCAGGTCGAGGGCCGCCAGCCCGACGAGGACGCGCTCGACGGGGTTCGTCCCGCCGAGCGCGATGACGAGACCGACGGTGGACCAGCCCGCCAGGGCCCGGGCGTTCATCGGCGTGCTGCCCGGACCCGCCCACGCGCGCGCACGAACGCGAGGCCGACGAGCACGATCCCTCCCGCCAGCACAGCCAGTGCGCCGAGCCCGACCGAGGGCGGACCCGACACCGACGATCCCGCCTCTCCCGCGGTGCCTGCCTGCCCGTCGGTACCGGCCGACCGAGCGGGCTGCGCGCCCACGGCTGGGGCAGGCCCGCCCCCCGAGCCCCCCGCAGCTCCCGGATTGAGCGCAGGCGGCGCCGAACTGACCCCCGTCCAGGGCGGTGTGGGCTGGACCGCGGACGGCGCCGGGCTCGAGCGAGCCGTCTCCCCGGCGAACGTCGGCGTCGGACGGACCGAGAGCCGAACCGTCGCCGTGGGCGACACGGCCGCCGATGTCGCGGTCGCCCCAGCGCCGGCGATCGACGCGGCACAGACGCCGGTCGGAGGCGCCGGGGTAAGCGCCGGGCCGCTCTGCGACTCGTACCGGAAGCCTTCGGCGTCTCCGTTCCGGAAGACCTGGCTCGTCACACCTAGGTTCGAGCTACTCCAGGTTCCCCCGGCGCGCGCCACGAAGAGCATCCAGTACGGGCTGGTCGAGGTCCAGCAGCTCGCCGGGAAGCTTGCCGGCTCGCCGTCGATCTGGCAGACCGCGTCGCCGAAACCGCCGAAACCGACCGTGGCGTACTGGATCCCACTCCGAGCCAGCAGCTGCTCGCCCGTGATCTGCGCGGCCGAGAATGCGACGCAGCGCGTCACGAGACGGCCATCGGCGTGCTCGACGACGAGCGCCGCATGGTGCGGGCCGGTGCCGGCGCAGACGACCCCGGACAGGGGCCGCAGCGGCACCAGCGCCGCCGAGAGGGCCACCGCGACCGGGAGCAAGACGGCCGCCGTCAACGAGGCGACGGCCGCGCGCACCCGCATCATGCGGCCCGGCCCGCCGCACCGCCCGCCCTCAGCCGTCCTCACTCCGTCGGGCGGTGACTCCGCCGGCCGATCGCCACGGACCCGCTGAGTGCCAGCGCCACCAACGCCGCGAACCAGGGCCAGGCGAGCAGCACGCCGTCCGTGCCGCCGCCCCGACCCTGCCCGGGCGCGGTCGCCGTCGCGGGCAGGGTCGGCGCCGGCGTGGGGTGCGAGGCAGGCAGGGATGCCGTCGGTTTCGGCGCTGGACACGTCACCCCCGGGATTGCGGCACCCGCCGTCCAGGTCGCCGGCTCGGGCAGCGCGACCCGCACGAGCGCCGCCGGAACCTGACTCGTGGTGAAGAGATCCGGTCCCGGGTTGCCCGGGAAGGTGAAACCGCCATTCGGTGCCTGTCGCGAGAGGAGGTCGCCGAAGACCGTCTTGCCATTCTTCGTCCAGGTCGCTCCGGTCGGGTCCTCACCGAGGGCCACCAGCCCCTGGATCACGAGTGCATCGGAATCGGGGTCGCTCGAGGCGCCCGGCCCGGCCTGGTAGGCAAAACCGCCATCGGCGTTCTGCTGCCCATGGAGCCAGGCCAGTGCCTTCGAGACCACTGGGTCGCTTGCGGTCACGCCGCTCGCAGCGAGCGCCTCGAGCGCGATCGCCGTGGAGTTGGTGTCGCCCGCCGTCGCGTTGGCGGCGGCCTGGTAGCTCCAGCTCCCGTCCGTATCCTGCAGCGCCTCGAGATGCGCCAGCGCAGCCGACGGCAACGGCTGGCCCGCGGCCTTCAGCGCCAGCACTGCGAGGGACTGCCCGAAGGTCGCGCCGTCGCCGTACGCTCCAGACGTCGTGACGTAGAGCGAATCGAGGTGGGCGACCAGGTCCTGACCGCCGAACGCATGCGGGTCCCGTCGGCCGACCGTGACCGCGAGGATCAGCTTGGCGGTGCCCCCGGCACTCGTCTCGGCCTTCGCGACCTGGGTTGCCAAAAAGTCGTACGCGGTCGGCCCTGTGCAGGACCGCAGGGTGGCGGGGTCGTAGCCGGCGGCCGCGGCCGCCAGGACGAAGTCCTCCGTCTCGCCCGGAGCATGGTCGAGCGAACCGTCGGACCGCTGCTGGCTCGCGAGGTACTGGAGGGCCCGCGTGGCCGGGTCCGCGCTGCCCAGGACGGTCCCCACGCCTGGGCTCGCGGACCATAGGAAGAGGAGGGCGACGGCCAGTACCGCGCTGGCCGCGACGGGGCGACGCATGAGCGAACCTCCCGTAGCTGCGGCCGCCTCGCGGTCGGGGACCTCCGGGAGGTCGGCCGCCGATCCGCGCGGGCGGGCCCCAGGACCCTCCGGACAGGTCTCCTGGCTCGCGGATCAACGCAGCTCGGCCGCCTTCCCGGGATCGACCCAGTGGCGATGTGGCCGGCCGCTCCCCGCTCACAGTTGCGCGACAGTGCCGGATTTGCACCGGCTTCCCCGCACCCGGAGGGCGAACTCGATTGACCGCTGCAGGGTACTCGCAGCGCGAGTCGGCCGCAAGGCGGGCAGCGTTCCTTGCCGTCTCACCACCGTGCAGCGCGCGGCGAGCGTCCGGCGTCGGTCAGTGCGCGGCGTCGAGGAGAGCGGTCTGCGCGAGCAGCTCCTGCATGGTCGAGCCCGGGCTGCCGTTCACGTAGACGATGCGCCCGGAGGCGTCGAGTAGGTAGTAGACATCGAGGTAGCCGGGCGCGTCATAGGCGGCCGTGAGCTGGCTCGACGCCACGCCGAAGGTCCAGTCGGGGTTCGTGTAGGCTGGGCCGGCCAGCTGCCGGCCGAAGTCCGCGATGCCGGGCCCAGACTGTCCGAGGTCGTCGGCGAGCTCCAGCTCCACGACCTGCACGTGCCGCGCCGCGAAGGTCGGGATCGCGCCCGCCATCGCCTGCGTGCCGGCCTGGCAACTCGAACACCATGTCGCGACGAACCAGAGCAGCGTCGGCTCGCCGCGCAGCCCTGCGACGGTCTCGATTTTCCCCGCGGTGGTCGTGAAGGCACCGTCCGGCGCCGCCGCACCGACGCTCGTCCCCGCTGTCGCGGCCCCTCTCCCGCCGACCGCCACGGCGATCGCGAGCACCAGGGCTGCCCCGGCTGCGCCCGCCAGCACGATCCCCACCCGGCCCGCCCAACTCGACCGGAAGACGCGCCTCGTTCCGCTCGACCTTCGAGCTGCGGCCGCCGTTTGCGCCGCCTGCGCCTGGCGAACCCGCGCGCGCTCCCGGCTCATCCCTCGTCTCTGCCGTCAGATCGCGGTCCCGACACCGCCTGCCCCGCGGGCGACGCGTCGCTCGTCGGCTGCACCCCCGCAGCGACGCCGGCCGCGGTGGCGTCACAGGCGCCGTCCAGACACCGGGCATGCGCAAGCTGGCGCGTCGACCAGACGGCGCTCCCGATGAGGAGGGTCGACGCGCCGACCAGCAGCAGGTCCTGTTCTCGGGCGAAGAAGAACTGCACAGCCCCGACGGCGCGCAGCTGGGTCGCCGCCGACAGACCGAGGAGGCCCACGAGGCTGGGCACCACCGGACTGCAGCACAGGAAGCTCGGCAGAAGCGCCGCCGCCGCCGAGAGCAGACCGCGTGCCCCATCGCCGGCCGCAGCGGCTCCCGGAGCATCGCGGGCGACGCGCCGCATGGCGTGCACCTGAAGGGTGACGAGCCACGCGATGCCGACTGCAAAGACGGCGGTGAACGTCAGGTATCGCGTATCGAGATAGCGCCAGTTGGCGAGCGAAATGCGCTGGGTGAAGTTGAAGGGGAGCAGGATCGAGTAGACGAAACCGGCGAGTGCAGCCGATGCCGCGAATACCACTCGGTCGACCCGATCGGTCGCCACGTCGCGCGCTAGGGCCGACCACGGACGCGGCGAGGGTGGGCCGGCGAGCAGGCGCCCGTGCTCACCCACCACCATCCGCGCGGCCGGCGGCGACCCTGCGATGCGCCCATGCCTGCCTTCTCGCTCCATGCGTGGCACCATTACACACGCCATACCGTCTGTCAATACGGCTGACATCGCGCATCTCGCGTCGCGTCAGCTGCCGCGGGGCGAGGCGCTGCGCTTGACGGCGCCAGTACCAGTCGATAGAGTATGCGCATACGTGCTCGCGTATCTATAGGAACCGACTGGGGTAAGACCATGACAAGCGAATCGATCGTGTATATCGACCTGGGCGTGGGCGGCATGACGTGCGACGACTGCGTACAGCACGTCACCGCGGCGCTCGAGTCGGTCCCCGGCGTCCGGCGCGCCGAAGTCAGCCTCGAACGGCGCAGCGCCACGGTCGAGGCGAGCCCTGCAACGCCGGCCGAAGCCCTGGCTGCGGCGGTCCGCGCCAGCGGATACAACGCCTTCGAGCGCCGTCGGCGGTCGGCCTAGGCAGCGGAACAGTGGCGTGGCTCGTGAGCGCCGGCGTGCCGATCAGCGTCGCCGCGCGCGCCGGCGTCTGGTTCGTCGCGCGCCGGCACAGCTGAGCGCGCCGCTCACGGCTCCTCGACCGGGGCGGCGTCCGATTCGGTGGCCAGCACGAGACACGAGGTGAGCCGATCAGCGTTCTGCCGCACGATCGACTCCGCATCCGCCAGGATCCGCCGCACGCGGGGATCGACGAGTTGGTAGCGGTTGTAGCGACCCTGCGCCACCGCGAACACGTAGCCGCACCAGCGGAGGCAGGCCAGGTGGCTGGAGAGCCGCCCTTGGGCGATGCCGAGTTCTGCCTGCAGCTCGGTCACCGTCCGCGGCCGCTCGGCCAATAGCTCGAGGATCCGCACCCGAGTCGGGTCGGAAAGGCCCTGGAAGAAGGTCGCCAGCGCCTCGTGTCGGCCGAGCTGCTCGGCCCGCGAGGCGGCGATCGGAAGGTTGCTCGTCATGCCGGTCCCACCTGTGTTGTCGGCGCTGTCAGCCAACCTGGAAACGTAGAACGCCATAACAATACGCGAGCTCGTATGCTTGCCGCAAGCGAGGGCGGACCACGCACCCCGCAACGGCGCCACAGACGCGGTCGTCGCCATGGGGGCAACTGCCCCGGAGGAACTGCCCATGTCCAGCCCTGTCGATCTGCTCATCCTTGGCTCGGGGTCCACCGCCTTCGCCGCGGCGATCAAGGCCGTCGATCTCGGCGCGCGGGTCGCGATGGTCGAGCGCCGCACCCTCGGGGGCACGTGCGCCAACCGCGGCTGCCTGCCGTCGAAGAACCTCATCGAGGCGGCCCGCATCGTCCACGACGCGGCCCACCCGCGCTACGCGGGGCTCACGCCCGCCCGGGTCGCCGTCGACTTCCCAGCCTTGATCACCCAGAAGGACGCCGTCGTCCACGACTACCGCGCCAAGAAGTACGCGAGCGTCGCCGACAGCCTGGGCGATCTCGAGATGGTCGACGGCGACGCCAGCTTCGAAGATCCCCACACGATCGTGGCGGCCGGCCGCCGCATCGAGGCCGACCAGGTCCTCGTCGCCACCGGCTCGCAGCCCTGGATCCCGCCCATCCCGGGTCTGGGCGACGTTCCGTACCTGACGAGCGACCTCCTCGACGCCGACGAGGCCGGTCGTCTCTCCGAGCTGCCGGCCTCCCTCGTCGTCCTGGGCGGTGGCTACATCGCGGTCGAACTCGCCCAGTTGTTCGCGCGCCTGGGGAGCCAGGTGACGATCGTGGCTCGCTCGGGGCTCCTCTCGGCGTATGAACCCGACCTTGGGCGCATCCTGGGCGAGGTCTTCGCGGCGGAGGGGATCGAGGTCATCACCGACGCGGCGATCGAGCGGATCGAAGGGGACGCCAGAGAAGTCCGTGTCCATGCCCAGACGCCCACCACCGGCCGCAGCGTCCGCGCCGCGCGCGTCCTGGTCGCCACCGGTCGGGTGCCGGCCACCGAGACGCTCGGGCTCGAGCGCGCCGGTGTGGCCCGCGACCCCGACGGGTTCGTCGTGGTGAATGCCGAGCTACGCACGAGCCAACCCCACATCTGGGCTGCCGGCGACGTCATCGGACGTCAGCACGGCTCGCAGATGGCGACGCCGGTCGGGGCCCGACAGGGCCGCATCGTCGCGGACAACGCCTTCGCGAATGCGCACCGCCGGTTCGACGGAACGGTCATCCCGCGTGCGATCTTCACGGATCCGCCGATCGGCACTGTGGGGCTCACCGAAGCCGAGGTGCGGGCCAAGCACCACCCGGCCGTGGCGACCACGACCCCCTTGGTGTACGTCCCCCGCGCTGGCGCCGTGCACAAGACCACGGGCGTCGTGAAGTTCATCGCCTCCACGCTCGACGAGCGCGTGCTCGGCGTCCACGTCATCGGAGAGGGCGCGAGCGAGATCATCCACGAGGCCGCGATGGCGTTGCACTTCAAGGCCACGCTTGCCGACTTCGTGGACCTCATGCACGTCTATCCGACGATGGCCGAGGCGCTCAAGATCGGTGCCCAGGCGTTCAGCCGCGACGTTTCCAAACTCTCGTGCTGCGCCGAGTGAGCCGGACGCGCCGCGACGATCTCGCCTACGAACGCTGCGACGACGGCGCGCGGCCGTTCGAGGTGCTGGCCGACGGTTTCAGCGTTTGGATCATCTGACCGATCCGTTCGCGGAGACTGCGGGCCCGGGCGCGGACCGTGGCTGCGGCCGCCGGCGCAGGTAGAGGCGGTCCAACACCAAACCGAGGACGGTCCCAAAGAAGAACGTATGCGCCACGAACTGCACCGCCGCGCTCGTGCCGTCCGGGAACCACGACCAGCCGAAGATACCGGCTAGCACGTAGAAGTTCACGACCCACAGCGCGAACCCAGCCAGGCTCGTCACGATCAGCACGGACGTCCGCGTGCTCGACAGGGCGGGGATCAGCCCGAGGACGGCCGCGACGGCGACGCCATACATCATTGCGAGCACCATGTGGATGACGAGTCCCGCCCCGCCCGCTGTGACCAGCGACGTGGCTGGATCGAGCGCCGTCTTACCCAGTCCGATCGCGCCGATCATGCGCAACGGCATGAAGAACGCGCCGCTGCCGTTCAGCAGCGCCGCCATCACCATCTCGAACATCGCGAAGACGATCCCCGCGACGATTCCACCGCTGATCCCA
>JAKAMV010000196.1 GCA_021812735.1 Chloroflexota bacterium
CGCTCGCTCTGCCAGAACTGGTAGACCCAGCCCAGGGCGTCGTCGGCGGTGAACAGCGCGGCCGGCAGGCGCTCGAGGACGGCCTCGAGCCGGGCGCGGTCCTCGGGGGCGAGGGCGACGCGGTTGGCCGGGTCGTCGGCGCGGAAGATGCCGGGCAGCATGGCCGCGGCGTACCGGGCGGCGAGGACCCAGGGGTCGCGCTCCCCCTCCTCGGCCGCGAGCTCCCGGACCTCCGCGATCGAGACCGGGGCGCCCTCGGGGTGGAGCAGCAGGTCGTTCTCGGCGAGGAAGCGGGCGAACAGCATCCGGTGCCACTGCTCGTACGCGATCTCCTCCACGAGCCCGTCGAAGCCGAGGGTCCGGACCCCGGCGCCGAGGGCCTTGGCGCGCTCGCGCAGGGCGGTCCGGAGGCCGCGCAGCTCCGGCGACAGCCCGGCCGGGGACTCGGCGTCCTCCGCGCCCAGGCGGGCGAGCACGGCGCGCGCCGCCGCCTCGGCGAGGCCGCGGGCCTCGACGACCGCCCTCTCCAGGTCGCGGCGCAGCTCGGGGGCGAGGGCGGCCATGGGTCAGATCACCACCGTGTCGCCCGCGTCGAGGTGCGCGGCGACGCGCGTGCGCAGGTCGTCGAGGTACGCCTCGAGCTCTGCGGCGTCATGGATGACGGCCTTCGCTGGCTTCACGGTCACAGGGTCGGGCTCAAGCTCCCGCGCCGCGAGCTCGTGCGCATTGTCTGCCTGGGTAGAGACCGCGTCCGTCCGGACCTGCCAGTCCGCGAGCGGCCACCCGTCAAGGGTGGCAAGCAGCTCGAGCGTGGTGCCGATCGCCGGGGAGACGTGGTTATCCAGGCCGACCGCAGTGAGAATGCGCGTGCGCTGGACATCGTCGAGCGCTGACCATGTGGGCGACGCCGCAAGGTCGGCGAGGGCCGCCTTCCTCCGCTCGACGAACGCGTCCAGCCGATCACGAAGTGCGCCCCGGAGCTCCTCGGTCAGCGAGGTGACGACGGGCGCGATCGGGTCCGGGTCGTCAAGCATGGAGCGCGACGACTCGATCCCCGCAAGCGTTGCCGCGGCAGCAGCATGGCCCGTCAGGCCCTTGGCGTGGGCGAGGAGGCGAGCGGCAAGCACCCACTCCTCCCGGCGGGCGGTCACGCGCTGGCTGAGGGCCTTCCATCGCTCGGCGTCCGCCTTGAGGTCATCCTTCGCCGCCGCGATCCTGACCACCTGTGCGTTGCCGACCTCCCCCTCAAGATCGCGGATCTCCTGAACCGACGGACGCGGGGGGAGCGGCGCCTCGCCGCCAGCGGCGTCGGCGAGGACGCGGAGGGCGGCCAGGATCTTCGGTGCGAGCTCCACCTCACTGAACCCGGGGGTCGGGATCCCGAGGTCGACGGCGAGTCCCTTGACCTTCTGGCGGTCGAGCGCCGTCGGGACGACGGATTCCGGCTTGTACTCCACGACCGTCATGACGTTCTGCGTGAGGGCGCCTGCCGCCCTTGCCTCGCCGTTGTGGAGCGCGCGGACCTTCCCGGCCGAGATCAGCGCCAGGAGCGAGCCGTCGATCGCGTCCTGCGGCCACCCGTACGGCGGGGCCTCGAAGCGGTGGCGGACGTCGGAGCCCTTCTTTCCGGCGGCGCCGAGGAAGCTGAGGATCGCCTTCGCCACCGGGTGCTCGGCAGCATCGCCCGTGTGCCCGAGCGGCGTGAATGCGTCCGCCGACCCGTCCTTGGCGCGCTTGATGACGGCGTCCCACCTGCCGTGGTCGGCCATCGTGAAGTCCGGGAAGAGCCGCAGAACCGCGTTGTCCACCGCCCTGGCGAGCGACGGCCCGAGGGCTGCGTTCCCCGCGGGCTCCGCCACCTCGTTGCCGCCCCCCTGGTAGACCCGCGCCGCCGCCACGACGCGGCGCGCGAGCGACTTCTCGCGCTCCTGGGCGTCGTCCCGCCGCGAGATGAGGCCGGCGCGCGCGTTGCGCCCGTCCTCTGTGCTCGGGACGGCCCGCAGCTCGACGGTCGCCTTGGCCGCCTGGGCCTCGACCATGGCGGAGCGGAGCTCGTCCGCCATCTCCTTGGGGATCCACACGAGGACGAGGGCGCTTTCCGTGCCGGCGCGCAGCGCGTCCTCGCGGACCTCCTTGTCCGCGACCGACCAGCCGTCCCGAACCCAGACCAGGACGTCGCCGGGGTCGCCCTTCGGCTCGTCGGCGCTCATCCCGACGCGCACCTTGCGCGGGACGAGGCTCTTGCCCTGTCGCGGCTTCAGGCCGCGCTCCACCTCGGCGAACGCCTCCCGGAGGAGCTGCGTCCGGCGGTCGGCCTGCCACGCCGTGTCGGTCCGCAGGTCCTGGATGTGGGCCTGGTAGTCGGCGGCCCACTCCGCAGCGGCGGGCGTCTGGAGGAGGTAGGCGCCCTCGACTTCGAGGAGCACCCCCCGCTCGGCCAGGCGCCGCGTGATCACGGGCACCCGCTCGCGCACCCGCGCCCCGTCGGTCCTCAGGTCCTCGATCAGGAGGTCCGCGATCGTGTCGTTCGTGGCGCAGAGCCCCGTCGCGCTCGGCCCGTCCTTCGGCAGCTTGCCGATGATGTAGACGGCCTTGGCGACCCGTGACGCGAGATGGCCGTCCTCCTCGCTCTTGGCGAGTTCGGAGACGAGCTGGGCCGTTGCCGACGGCAGCGCGCCGCTCTGCTGGAGCGCGCTCTCCTGCTCGTCGTAGATCCGGTCGGCCGGGACCGTGACCCCCAGGTCGCGGGCAGCGACCTCGCGCGTGGCGTCGAGGACCACCCGCAGCTGCGTCCGCAACTGGCCGGCGCGGCCTGCCGTGTCGACCGATCGCAGGAAGCGCTCCCAGAGCC
This sequence comes from Chloroflexota bacterium, assembly GCA_021812735.1. The sequence continues at coordinate 2,852 of JAKAMV010000196.1, forward strand.
GGCGGCGCGCAGGCAGGAGTGGGTAGTCCGCGGCGAGGTGCTGGGCGTCGGCCCCTGTTGGCGCGATCCCGGACCCGGCGAGCTGCCGGTCGATCTCGCCGCTGACCCGGCCGAGCATCGAATCGACTTCCTTGGCGCGCTCCGGCCGTTTCCGCAGCACGACCGAGCGGACCACCCGGTCGAGGTCGCGGTCCTGGAGCGCCACAGCCACCGTGAAGCGGTGCATGAGCTTCTGGAGGGTCGGCGTCGCGCCGAGCGCCATCTGGCCCGCCCCGACGAACAGGATCCGGCTGCGGAACTGGAAGCAGCAGGCCTCGACGAGCTGCTGGACCTCGTTCACTCGGTCCGTGTCGTCGCCGATGAACTGCTGGAGCTCGTCAAGCACGACAAGCGTGAGGGTGATCTCCTTCGCGGGGTTCGTCGCGCGGAGGGCCTCCTCGAGCACCTGGAGGAACTTCGGTTCGTCGATGGTCGCGATCGATGGGAACTCGGCCCGGATCGCCTTGGACGCCTCGGCGACCGAGGTCGCGAAGTTCGGCCGCTGCGCGAGGATCGCACCGGCGAGGTGCTCCGACACGTACAGGTGCGGGAGCTCGCCCTCGAGGGTTCGGCCCGCGGTCGCGAGGTGGGACTGCACGGCCTCGAGGAGGCCCTCCTCCCGCAGCCACAGGACCAGGCGGGCCTGGGCGTAGTCCTCGGGCAGCCCGGCGGCTGCGAACACGATCGACAGGATGGACAGGCCGACGCTCGTGCCCCCGGCGCTCAGCACCCCCGCGGCGGCGAAGCGCCCGCCGTACTGCTTGCCGCGGTTGTCCAGCTCGATCAGGTGCGCCCGGATGTCCTCCGGGAGGTGGACCAGGCCTCTGGCTCGGGCGCCGTCGGGGAACTCGCGGTCGGCCCACAGGGACTCGAGCACCCGGATCAGGTGCGACTTGCCGCTGCCGTAGAAGCCGCTCGTCCACGCGGCGGGCTGGGAGGGCTTGTCCAGGTTCTTGAGGTAGCTGCCGTAGATCCGCTCGAGGCCCGTCGCGTACTCGCCCTCGGCCACGAAGGCGTCGAGCTCGTACCGGAGGACCGCCCACTCCTCCTCGGTCTTGGGCTGGCCGACCTTCGACACCCCGAGGTTCGGGATGGACCAGGACAGCGGATCCTTGGCGAGGACGTCGCGAACGAGTGTCACCGGGGTGCCCCCTCCGGAATAGTGATCGGGATAGCGAGGTAGTTCCACCCGTCGCGGGCGTCGAGGAGACGGTAGTTGCCGCGCTCGAATGAGCCGGGGAAGAGGACGAGCAGGCGTCCGGGGATGCGGTCCGCCAGGCGCTGCAAGAGCTCCGAGACCCGGACCATGGGGAACAGCGAGCCGACGCCCACCAGGGTGACGACCGACGCCGGGCCGGCCTGGGGCTCCGCGAGGGTCGCCGCCACCTCGTCGTGGAGCGCCGACAGGTACTGAGGGAGCGCCGGCGCGAGGAGCTCGGGGTTCGCGTAGTAGGCGCTCGCGTATTCCTGGGACGCCAGCCATTTCGAGAACGACGTGGTCACGTCGTGCTCGAGCCAGTCGTGGCCCGCCTCGCGCGTCGCGAGCTCGAAGTCGCCGATGCGCGCCCGGATGCGGCGCTCCAGCTCCGGCGGGTAGACGGCCATCCAGACCCGCTCCGCGCCCGCGAGGTCCGGGCGCCACGGCAGCCCGAGCTGGCGGCGGTACTCGGCGAGGAGCGCGTCCACCCGGTCCATCTTCAGGCAGCCCGCCAGCCCGTGATGGCGTCGAGGTGCTGGAACGTGATTTCCATCATCCCCCCGCTGCTCCGGTACTCGAGCCAGCCGCTCCTCGCGGCCGCCTCGGCGAGGGCTCGCAGCTCCGCCTCGCTGCGGTCGAGGATAGCGGCCCACCTGGTCGCGAACAGGGTCGGCCCCGCACGCCCCTCGAGGTGGCCGAGGTACAGCGCGTAGACCACGCTCGGCGCGTTCACGACGGGGCTCGTGCGCTCCTTGTCGCGCGCTCCGGCCAGGAGGCCGCCCTGCGTCCACGACGAGGCGATGTTCTGCCCGAGGTTCTTCAGCGAGGACGCGGAGTACCGGTTCGGGTAGACGGATGCGATGTGTCCTGCGAGGTCGGCGCCGCCAACCTTGCTGCCTGGACGTGCCGCCACGACCAGTCCGGCCGTTATCCGCAGCAGCACGTCCCGAGCGGCCGCACAGAGCAGCGCGAGCAGAGGCTGGTCCTCACGGCTCACGGGCCACAGTTCGCGCAGTGCGCCGAAGACCGGCAGCTCGGTCCGGAGCCCGTAGAGCTGCTTGAGGTACATCAGCGTGTTGCTGCGGTTGGAGGCGGTGGACTTGTCGAGCGCGTTGTCTTCGACGGCCGCGGTTCGGTACGCCTCGAAGTCGACTGGCCCGGGCACGGCGGCGAGGAGCAGCCGAAGCTCCGGCAGCATCATCGTCTTCCCAGTATGCGTGCCGATGGGGTCGTTGGAGAAGCCAGCCCCGAGGGCTGCTTCGGGTACCAGCGGGTCCAGGCTCGACACGTGAGGCGTTTCCATGCTCCAGAGCGTAGCGGGGCGCCGGGGCGCCGGATGCGCATCCCGGCGCAGACCGGCCTGCAAAGAGTCACCCGTGACGTTGCCAGCTCGGTTGACACGGCTCGCTCGGCGGGAGTCGCGTCAGCCGCGCTCTGCCCCCGCGCTCGCGACCCGGCACCAAGGACGGGGCTTGACTATGCGACGCCAGCCAGCTCTCGCCAGACCAATCTCGACTGCTCCGCTGTGAGGGTGCTCCAAGGTGGGATGCCCACACGCCAGGAGTCTTCCGGGAGCCCATCTAGCCACAACCGGACGTCCGCGAACGAGGCGGCCTGGGGGTGATCGTGTCGCCACAGCCCTACCAGGCCGTCGGTGATCGCTCGCGGCACCCCGGACATGCGAAGCCGCGGCATCCCCGCTGTTGACCCCTGGCGCAGGCAGCCGTCGAACCTCGGCCTGCCCGGATGCTCGGCGTCCGCGCATCGTGACCGCCGGTCCTACCCCGCCGCGCCAGCTCCCCCCACCGTTCGGGGACGCCCGGCACGGCGCGCGGGACACCGTCCTCGCGTCCACCGACCACCGGGCGCGGCAAGGAGGGCCGCTGGGATGGCACGCACGTCGTCGCTGTGGAGCAGGAGAGAGCGGGCCGCCGTCCAGGCGGTCGAGGTGCGCCTCGACCCGAGCGCGGCCGCGGCGTACCGGGCGTGGGCCGCCCGTGCCGCTGCCCTCCCCGAGGCGCCCGCCAAGCTGCTCAGGTTCGCCGAGTGGTACGGGGCAGCCGAGCGGGCTTGGCTCGACCGCGCGGCCGCCGCGGAGGCGTGGGCGCCCGACGAGCCCGACCCGTCGGACCGCGAGTACTGCCGCTCGCCCGCTGAGGCGCTGGGCCACACGCGGCGAGGCGACGGCCTCGTCCTGCACCTCGTCGCCGCGGACGACGGCGGAGCCGTCCTTCTCCACGCCCGGTTCTGCCGCGCCGCCCCGGCCTTCCGCATCGAGCGGCGCTGGACGGAGGACCAGCGGCTCAGCTGGGGGGAGCTCGTCGCGGGCTACCCGTGCAAGGGGTGCGGGCGGCCCGTCTTCGGGTCGTTCGAGCACAAGCCGACCATGCAGCGCACGCCCGAGGAGGCGGCGCTCCACGACGCGGAGGAGGCCGCCTTCCTCGCGCTCCACCCGGACTGCCGCACGACCCGCTGGTCATACGGGTCGACCGGCCTGACCCACTGCAGCGCCTGCTGCCCGCCGCCGCCCTTCGGCCCGGAGCAGAGCGAGCGCATCGCCCGAATCCTCGTCGAGATCGCCGAGAGCGTCGCCCGGCGCGACGCGGAGCTCACCCGCCGGTGGCAGGCGACGCAGCCCGGCGCGGCCCCAGCCGCGGCCGCCGGCGAACAGCTGGGCCTCTGGCCGCCCCGCCGGGGGAGGGGCCGGTGAGAGCTGCCGACGCGCCCGGCCGCGCGGTTGGGCCGCCGGCCGACCGGGCGTCAGGAGCCGGCGGGTGAAGGCGCCACCCTCCGCTCCCACATGCCCGGCTCGTAGCCGAGCGACGTCCCCGGGTGCGCGGTCCAGAGGATCCCGTCGAGGATACGGACGCGCGTCCTCCGGCGGCTCGGCTCGCCCGCGCGCAGCTGCCGGCCGACCAGGCGCAGCGTCGGCTCGTTCATTCGGCCCACCCTGCGCACGTGGTCGAGCAGCTCGCGGGGCGGGCGCCCCGAGCCCCCGACGAGCTGGACGACGAGGCTGTCGAGCACCGGGTAGAGGCGGGGGCGCTTCGCGTGGAGCACCTTGGTCACCACGGCGAGGTTGCGGCGGGGGCCCATCAGGGCGTCGACGGGTGCCGCGACGCGGTCGGCCCAGGCCGACGCCCACGACTCCGCGTCGATGTCGAACAGGGACAGGTCGCGTGGCAAGGCCCGGAGCCACGGGAGCGGGTCGCGGGCCTCGGCGAACTCGGCCCACACCGCGTGTGGCGAGCGCGCCCGCATCGTGCGGTTGATCGCGGTGATGTCGTCGTCGACGATCCGGTCCGGGTCGCCCGTGCCGGCGTAGTCGTCGAACGCGAACGCGCCCACCGAGGCCGCGTCCCGCCCGAAGTACCAGGCAGCGAGCCGGTCCGCCCGCTCGACCACGAGCCGCGGGCCGCCGTCGAGCCGCTCGACGACCAGCGTCGTCCGCCCGGCGGCCAGCTCCGGGATCCGCCGCAGGGCGGCCGCCAGCACGCCCCGCCGAACCCCGTCGAGGAGCGTCCCGTCGCCGAAGCGCTCGCCGCGGACGAGCGCCGTCAGGACGGCCGCCACCTCGTCCTCGCTCGCGCCGGCGAGCGCCGCGGGTTCCTGGAGGAGCCGCCGGCCGCGCGCCGTCTCCGACCAGGCCGTCCACGAGACGCCCTGCCGCACCCACCCGCGGTCGTAGGCTGCGTCCACGAAGGCCGCCGCCTGCGGCGACAGCTCGAACCAGGGCATCTGCACGACGCCCGGCTCGACCTCCTCCCCGCCCCGCCAGGCGCCGAACCCGCCGGGTGCGCCGACCACGCCGGCGAACTCGGACAGGCACCAGCCCGCCAGCCCATCCCACTTGCCGCTCGCCATGCCGTCCCTCCCTACGGGCTCAGCGTACGTGGCCCCGCGACAGCTCGCCTGTCGCGGGGGGCAGCCCCGAGCCGTCCGGCAGGGCAGGCTGGGGACATCAGGCGGGCCGGGCGCACGGCGCTGTTCGGGTAGCCTCTCGGGTATGCGCTACGCCGTCTGGGTCGAGAGGGTCTTCGGCGGCTTCCTCGAAGCCGCCGAGGGCAACTACACCTTCAGCCTCATGCAGGTCGCCGACGCCATCGGCATGCCCGGCCTCGACAACGGCGCCTTCGCTAGCCACGACGGCCTGCCGGATGCTCTCGTTACCGCGGCCGCCGACCTCGCCGCGATCGATCTCGTCCATTTCGAGAACATCGCCCACGGAAACCAGGTCACGGCGGACGGCCGCGACGTGGCCGAGCGCGGCATCCGCTCGCTCCGGTCCGAGATCTCGTCGATCACCCTGCGCCCCGACGAGGAGGCTGTCCTCGCCCGGATGTACGAGCTGTCGCGCATCGAGGAGACCGACTGGGCCGGCCTCGGCGGCGCGGACACCGACGTGATCAGCGCCGAGCTGTGGCCCGGCCTCGATCCCTACCACAGGCAGATGCGGATGATGAAGGTCCTCGGCGACCTCGACCGCAAGCGGCTCATCACCCGTGCGCCCGGATCGGGCATGCAGTCGCAGCGCCCGACCTACGTCGGCGTCGTCCGCATCTCCGAGCCCGACGGGCGCGACGACGCCCTCGAGGCCGGGCTGATCGACTGGAGCGCGCCGACCCCGGGCTTCGACGCGGTCGAGGATCGCCTCGCCGAGCTCAAGACGCGCCTGGCGGCCGCCCGCAGCCCCGACGACTTCTCCGACATCGGCCGGCGCTGCCGCGACATCGCCGCCGACGCGGTCGCGGCCGTCTTCCGGCCCGAGATGGCCCAAGCCGGCACCCCGGTGCCCTCTCGGCAGGACGCGAAGGGGCGCCTCGCCCTCTACCTCGACGCCCGCGCGGGCGGCGGCGAGATGGCCGAGCTGCGCGACTTCCTCCGGAGCTCGCTGAAGCTCGCCAACGCCAGGACGCACTCGTCTCGCACCGGGGCCGCCGCCGCCGTGGCCGCGGCCCAAGGGCTGCTGTCGTTCGTCCGGGCGCTCCAGGCGCTCGAGCGGTCAACCGCCACGGCCGTCGCCTCGGCGCCGTCGGCCGCCGGGGAGCCCGACCCTGCCGTCTGAGGCCGCGCCGAGATAGGCCCGGGACGAGCGGCCCCGATGAGTATGAGGCGGGTCCACCGAGTAGCCGTGGACCACGCGATGGACTAGGTGCACGGCTGGAACTGCCGGCGTCGCGACGCTCCCGGTCACGGTCGCGCGTCCGCACACGCCCGTACGCGAACGCAGGATTCGCGCGCACAGGCAGCTACGCTGCCGCCCCCCTTGACTCGCCGCAGTAGACCGAGAAACGAGGCCAGTCGAGACGACCCACGGGCAGGCCCAGAGACGATCAGGGCGAAGGCCCGGGAGGCGACCATGGGATCAGTCATCGAGTGCCTGTGCAAGGCCTGCGGGACGGACTTCAGCGTCAGCGAGGGCGGCGGCTTCTTCTTCGACCGCCTGCACTGCGACCGCTGCGGCAAGTCGGCAACCATCTCGCACCAGGACCTGGGCGACATCCACCTGCGGTTCGTGAAGGGTCTCAAGACGCCGTACGCACTAGCCCGGGCGGCGATGGACCGCGACATCCAGGCCAACTACCCGGGCGAGCCGATCAGCCGCGCCGAGTACCGCGCGCTGGCCGAGGCGACGCTCAAGCCGTGCGAGTGCGGCGGCCGGTTCCGGTACGACGCCCCGTCGCGCTGCCCCGGCTGCCGCTCGACGCGCGAGGCATGGTCCGGCGGCCGGGTGGTGGCGCACTATGACTGACGGGGGCCGGGCGGCCCGGCGGCCCTTCTCTCGCCTCCCGCCGGGCGAGGCCGAGGACGCCCTGTACGTCGACTTTGAGGGCCTGACCAGCCGGCCGCCCGTCCTCCTCGGCACGCTGCACCGGCGGGGCCGCGGCGAGGAGCCGTTCGTCCACCAGGTCGTCCTCGACCCGCTCTTCGCCCCGATGGGGCCCGAACTCCGCCCGGCGCGCGAGGCGGTGGAGATGCTGGTCCGCCGCGCGGAGGCCCGGGACCGCAGGATCGTCGCGTGGACCGAGCACGAGCTCGAGGTGGTGCGCTGCCTGTGCGCCGACGACCCCGACCTCGTCGCGAGGTTCGAGTCGCGCTACGCGAACGCGCTTGCCGTCGCGAAGCGATGGGTCAACCGCTGCCGTCCGGCCGACCGCCCCGCCGATGGAACGCTTGCTGCCTACCTCGACCTGATCGGCTACCCGGTCCCTCCCGGCGCCGGCCCGGGCCACGTCGGCGACACGATCCGCGCGATCACGCCGACCCTCGCCGGCGGCCGCCCGCCCACGCCTCGCCAGCGTGCCCGCTGGGCGCGCCTGCTCAAGCACAACGCCCACGATTGCGCGGGCATGCGCGAGGTCTGCCTGATCGCGGCACGGGATCTGGAGGGGGACGGGCAGAGTGACGCCTGAGCTGTCACGGCGCCGCGTAGGCTGATGCGCGCATGCAGCTGCTCGATGGGACCCGCGTCTTCGCCGCCACCGACCTCGTGGGCTTCCTCGCCTGCGAGCACCTGACCGGGCTGGAGCTCGCCCGCCTCGCAGGCCTCATCGAGCGCCCGTACCGCGACGACCCCGAGCTCGAGGTGATCCGCAGGCGCGGCTTCGAGCACGAGGCGCGGTACCTCGCGGACCTGGAGGAGGCCGGCCGCACGGTCACCAGGATCGAGCTCGACGGCTCGATCGCGGACCGCGCCGAGCAGCTGCGCGCCGCCGCGGCCGAGACGGAGCGAGCGCTCCGCGCCGGCGCCGACGTCGTCTACCAGGCGACGTTCTTCGACGGCCGCTGGAGGGGCCACGCGGACTTCCTGCTGCGCGTGGACACGCCGAGCGGCCTCGGGCCGTGGAGCTACGAGGTGGCGGACACCAAGCTGGCCCGGCACGTGAAGGCGAGCGCGATCCTCCAGATCTGTTCGTACGTCGAGGGCCTCGCGCGAATCCAGGGCGCGGAGCCGGAGCGGCTGCATGTGGTGCTCGGGGGCAAGTCGCGCGAGACGGCCACGTACCGCGTGTCGGACTACATGGCCTACTCCCGGCTCGCCAGGCGGCTGTTCGAGGCGCACGTCGACGCCGCCGAGCCCGCCGACCCGCCGCCGGGCACCTACCCCGAGCCCGTCGAGCACTGCGACGTGTGCCGCTGGGACGAGGTGTGCACGAAGCGCCGCCGGGCGGACGACCACCTCTCGCTCGTCGCCGGGATCACCTCGCGCCAGCGGCGGGCGCTGACCGAGCGCGGCGTCGGCACGCGGACCTCGCTCGCCGGGCTGGCGCTGCCGGTGGTGCCAAGGATCGAAGGGGTGAGCCTGCAGAGCCTCGAGCGCGTCCAGCGCCAGGCGGCGATCCAGGTGCGCGACACGTCGCCGGGCGGCGGGAGGCTCTGGGAGCTGGCCGAGCCCTCGCGGCTCCGCGACGGGACGCTCGAGTCCGACCGCGGCCTGCTCGCGCTGCCCGAGCCGCGCCCCGGCGACCTGTTCTTCGATATCGAGGGCGACCCGTACGCCGGCGACGAGGGGATCGACTACCTGTTCGGCGTGCTCGAGCCGGGCGTGATGGAGCCCGGGGCCGACGGCCAGCCGCGCCCGGCCTTCCACGCGCTCTGGTCGCGCGACCCGGACGGCGAGGTGACCGAGGCCGCCGAGCGCGCCGCGTTCGAGCGGCTGATGGACCTGTTCGCCGACCGCTTGGCGAAGGACGACGCGATCCACATCTACCACTACGCGCCCTACGAGCCCACAGCGCTCAAGCGCCTCATGGGCCGCCACGGCACGCGCGAGGACGAGGTGGACGCGCTGCTGCGCGCCGGCACGCTCGTGGACCTCTTCCACGTCGTCCGCCAGGGGATCCGCGCGTCGGTCGAGAGCTACTCGATCAAGCGCCTAGAGAAGCTCTACGGCTTCGCGCGCGAGATCGACCTGCGCGACGCGGGCAGCTCCATCGCCGCGTTCGAGGCCTGGCTCCAGGGCGTCGAGGGCGAGCACGGCCAGGAGACGCTGGACCGGATCGAGTCGTACAACCGCGACGACGTCGTCTCGACGATGCTCCTGCGGGACTGGCTCGAGGCGGCGGTCAGGCCCGCCCTCGCGGCGCAGCTCGGTTCCGACGTCCCGCGCCGCACGCCGCGCGAGCCCCAGCCGCCCGAGCCGCTGGCCGAGCGATTGGCGGCCGTCGCCGACCTCGCCGAGCGCCTCGCCCCCGGCGGCAGGGACGGCGACGACCCCGAGGCCCACGCCCGCTGGCTCCTCGCCAACCTCCTGTGGTTCCACCGGCGCGAGGAGAAGTCGTTCTGGCAGCGCTGGTTCCACTTCCTCAACGACCTGTCCGACGAGGACCGCACCGCCGAGAGGGAGCCGCTGGGCGGCCTGGAGTTCACCGGCGAGGTCGGGACGGTCAAGCGCTCGACCGTCTACCGGTACCGCTTCCCCGAGCAGGACCACGAGGTCAAGGTGGGCGGCGGCGTCCGGGCGCAGGACGACACCAACCCGGGCGAGGTCGTGGCGATCGACGAGGCCGCCCGGACGATCGACTTC
>JAKAMV010000197.1 GCA_021812735.1 Chloroflexota bacterium
CGAGGCGGCGTGACGCAATGAGCGTGTTGCGTCACACGATCCGGGTGTGCGTGGTGTGCGGCGGGGAGGTCCGCCAGCCGACCAGCGGCCGGCGTCGTCTCTACTGCGGTCCGGCTTGCCGCCAGCGTGCCTACCGGCTCCGCCAGGAGGCGCGCGCCCGACGGAACGGGCCGGGTGGACCGGCCGACCCCCGGGCGGTGGCCGACCTGCTCAGCTTGGTGCTGCGCTCGTCGACACGGAGGTGATGCCAGAGGCTACGATCGTCGAACTGGCGGCTACCGTGGCTGCCTCGTTCCAACCGTCCGAGTCTCCACGAAACCCAGGACGGTTCACCCCAACCAGCCGGCGAGGCCCATGCCCCACCCAATCCCTCCCATCATGGGAGCACCTCCTGTGCCGTTTCTGTGTTCGCAATTCAGCGTCGGCCCGCTACCGACACCGGAGAGATTGCGGGCCTGACCTCAAGGCGTCATGCCGCCGATGGTCAAGAGTCGACCAAGCCGGTACGTCGCGTTGCCTCACAGGTCGGCCTGGATGCCGAGCACCCTCGCTGCCCCCAGCAGCCCCCAGCGGGCCAGCCGCCGTTCCGGGCCGCCGCCCAACCAGTAGCGCTCGAAGACGACCTTGCCGCCGTGCCAAAGACGCCCCGGGCCGCGCAGCACGACGGACGGGTCGGGCGCGGCGAAGAAGTCGCCGTCGGCGAAGGCGGCCGCGCCACCGCCGGTCTCGACCCAGCAGAAGCCCTTGCCGTCGAACTCCCCGCCGGGCACGGGCGCCCCGAACACGGCGGCGATCCGCCGGGCGGCGACAAGCGCCTCGGCGTGGGCGAAGACGCCGGCCTTCGGCAGCGGCTTCCCGTTGGCGAGCGTGATCGTGGTCGCGTCGCCCACGGCGTAGACGAGCTCGACGCCCGTCTGCAGCGTGCGTGCGTCCACGGGCATCCAGCCCGCCTCGTTGACCAGGCCCGAGCCACGCAGGGCGGCGGGCCCCTGGTGGGGCGGCACCCCGGCGAGCAGGTCGTAGCCGGCTCGCGTGCCGTCCGCGAGCACCAGCTCGCGCGCGCCGGGTTCGACCCGCACGATCGGGCTGCGGGGATGGAAGCGGATCCCGCGCGCCGCCATGAGCCGCACCACGGCGTCCCCCAGGGCCGGTCCCGCCACCGGCATGGGCTGCGGCTCGGGGCTGTAGAGGTCGATCTCGCTCGCCGAGCGGATGCCCCGGCGGCGCAGCTCATCGTCAAAGAGGAGGGCCGCCTCGTAGGGCGCCGCGGGGCACTTGTAGGGGAGCGCGGCCACCGCCACGACCAGGCGTCCGCCCCGGAAGCCGTCGAGCTGGCGCGCGCAGGCGGTGGCGCCCGCGACCGAGAAGATGTTGTGGGCCGCGTCGGCGAAGCCCTCGATCGCGTCGGGCGCGAGCTCGGCGCCCAGGGCTACCAGGAGCGCGTCGAACGTCAACGCGCCCGCTGTCGTGTCGACGGAGTGCGCGACAGGATCGATCGCCCGGACCCCCGCCTGAACGAGCTCGACGCCTGGCGCCAGCAGGCCGCGCAGCGGTCGCGAGATGCGCTCGGGGCGGCGGCGTCCCACCATGAGCCAGGCGAGGGACGGCTGGAAGAGGTATCGGGCCTCGCGCTCCACGACCGTCACGCGGTCGCGGGGATCCAGCCGGCGGCGCAGCTCGTTGGCGGCCACCACGCCGCCGACGCCACCCCCCAATACGAGAACCGATCGGCCGGTCATCAGAAGGTCACCACCTTCTCGGCCCACGCCGTCCAGGCCGCGAGCTCCTCCATCGACGAGCGGTGCACGCCGGCCAGCAGATCGGCGTCGGTCACCCCGCGCACGTCCATGCACGTCCCGCAGGCGCCGATGGGGATCCCCCGGGTCACCAGGCCGCGCAGCATGCGCTCGATGTTGTAGTAGCCCGCGGGGGTGGTCTGGCCGCCCCGCGCGCACCACACCGCGTCGGACATCAGGCAGAGCCGCAGCTCACTGCCTTCGAGCTTCGCCAGCGCGAGGGCGAGGCGCAGGCCGTTGTAGGCGCGCTCGGTGCCGTAGGGCGGGTCGTTGAGGATGATCAGCGTCTGCATGGTGGTTGGCTCCAGCTTCGGACGGGGTTCATGCCGCGGCCGCAAGGGCCGAGGCGCGCTGCGGGTGCGTCTCGTACATGCGCAGCGCGTCCACCAGCGCGGCGGTGACCGCGAGCAGCGCTACCACCCAGATCGCGGCGGCGAAGCCCGCACGGTCAGCGATCAGCCCAGTCAGCAGCGCCCCCACTGCGAACCCCAGGTCCCGCCAGAAGCGGTAGACGCCCAGCGCCGAGGCGCGCCAGGCGGGGTGCGCCACATCCCCGACGGCCGCAAGGAGGGTGGGGTACACCATCGCCGTCCCCACCCCGAGCAGCGCCGCCGCGCCCAGCCATGACGCAAAGCCGTGCGTCGCGGCGATCGCGCCCAGCGCGATTCCCTGGGTCAGCATTCCCCCCACGATGAGCCGCTTGCGTCCGAGCCGGTCGGAGAGCGGCCCGGTGGCGAGCTGCCCGAGCCCCCAGACGGCCGGGTATACCGCCGCCAGGACGCCGATCTGGGCAACCGACAGGCCGGCCGCTGCGTAGTAGAGGGGGAGCAGCCCCCAGGCCATGCCGTCTTTGAGGTTCGTCACGAGGCCTGCCAGGCTGCAGGCCGAGAGGGCGCGCTCGCGAATGCTCGTCTGTACGAGCACGGCCCGGATCGTCAGGTCATGACCCAGCTCGGCAGCCGTCGCGGCGCTCTGGCGGCCCTCGTGGCGGGCATGGCCGTGCGTCTCTCGAACGAGCAGGGCAGAGAGCGCCAGGCCGAGCCCGACGTAGGCCACACCGAGGAAGAAGGGCGCCGGACGCAGGCCCGCCTGCTGTGCGATGTACCCGGTCGCGAGCGCCGTCACCGCGACCCCGCTGTACCCGGCCCATTCGTTCAGGCCCACCGCCAGGCCCCGCCGCGCGGGGCCCACGAGATCGACCATGGAGTTGACCGTGGTGGTCCAGGTGAGCCCCTGGTTGAGCCCGAGCAGCACGTTGGCGAGGATGACCCAGCCCCAATTCGGCGACCACATGAGCAACAGCGGCACCGGCACCCCGACCAGCCAGCCGGCGACCAGGATCGGCTTGCGGCCGAGGCGGTCCGAGAGCGTCCCCGCCCCGAAGTTGGTAATCGCCTTGACCACCCCGAAGGCCACGATGAAGGTGAGCGCGGCGGTGGCCGCCTGCAGGCCGAAGATGTGGGTGGCGATGAGCGGCAGGATCGTGCGCTCCTGGCCGAGCATGCCGCCGACGAGCAGGTTCACCGCCACCAGCAGCGTGAACTGCCCGAGATTGGCCCGCAGACCCAGGCGGGGCAGGGGCCTCGCGCCCTGCCCCGCAGACGTTCCGGCGGTGCCGCCTGCCGCACGGCGACCCTGCCGCGAGGGGCTCGCCGTCGCTCCTGAGATGTCGGCCGTGAGGCCGACACCGTGGTCCGGAGGCGGTGTCGTGGCGGTGGGCTGCGCAGCGGCGCCGTCGTGGGGATCCATCGGACGTAGTATATCCTTGTTCTGCTTATCCATGGAGGAAAGAACGGTGTCCCGGGACCACCCAGCTGACTCGACGCCCCCCACCCACGACCGGGCGGCCAAGGACGCCCTCAACGAACAGTTCGCGCGGGTTGGCCACGCGCTCGCGAACGGACGCCGGGTCGAGCTGCTTGACGTGCTCGCGCAGGGCGAGCGGAGCGTGGAGGCGCTGGCTGCCGAGGCCGAGGTCGGGATCACCCTCGTCTCGGCGCACCTGCAGGTGCTGCGGCGGGCCGGGCTCGTCGAGACGCGCCGCGCGGGCACCCACATCTTCTACCGGCTCGCTGGGGACGACGTATACCGGTTGCTTGCCTCGTTGCGCGACGTCGCGTATCAACGGGTGGCCGAAGCCGAACGCGCGGCACTTGCCTACTTGGGCGCCTCCGATGACCTCGAGCCGCTGAACCGCGACGTGTTGCTCCGTCGGGTCGCGGCGGGCGAGGTGGTGGTGGTGGACGTGCGCCCGGCCGCCGAGTACGCCGCCGGGCACATCGCGGGCGCCATCTCGGTGCCCCTCGACGCGCTCGAGGTGCGCCTGGCCGAGCTCCCGCCCGGGTGCGAGGTGGTGGCCTACTGCCGCGGGCCGTTCTGTGCCCTGGGGGGCCGCGGGGTGGAGCTCCTGCGCCGGCATGGCCGCCGCGCCCGACGCCTCGTCGACGGCTTCCCTGAGTGGCGTCTGGCCGGCCTGCCGGTGGCGAGCGGGACCGCCGACGCGCCGAGCGCGTGAGGCACCGACCCGCCACGGGGCGACGGCGCCCGCTGTGACGGGCGGGACGGCCGCGGGTGGAGCGCCGCGGTTCGTGTGGCCAGCGGGCGGCGCGGTTCCTGCGGCTCCTGACTCCGTACGGCGTGCCTTCATGCGGCTCTGCACTCGTCCTGGTTCGTCCGCCCTGGCGGTCTTCGTCGGCGTTGCCCCCGCTTCGTCGCCAGCTGACCGGGATCGGGGGGCCGGTTGAGGAGGCGGCCGGCTGCGGTATCAGGGCCGCAGCCGGCGGGTCTACCCTAAAGCGCGCGGTCAGGCGCCAGGGGCGAACTTCTGGCGGGACGCCTCGGCGTCCGGGATCTCGCGCTCCAGCAACACCGTCGTGGAGTTTGGAGCGGGAATCATTCCGTACGCTGGCGGGTTCATCAACGGCGCACTGCTGGTGCGCCACCCATCCTGTCCAAGCTCGCGCAGGCGCTTCAGAAGAGCACACCGCAAGCACCCATTCTCGTCAGCCTCGATGGGCTCCATGCGGTACTCGATCTGGCTCATGATGGTCTCCTTTCGCTCCGTGGAGCGTGCCCGGGCCATTCCCTGCGGCCCGGCTATGTGCTGTCCCAGACTGTAGCCTCCTATATTCTGCTTGTCTAGCGAATATACGAGGACACCCAGGCAGGTTGGCGCGCCGGGCGCAGTAGACTCGGCCCGTGGGTGACCAAGATTGAGCCATGCCGTGTCGGCCTCGCGAAGCTCCCTCGCGAGCGGGGATCCCTGTAGCGCCCCCGGAGCGGCCAGCCAGCCACGCGGCCCCCGATGACTGAACCAGCACCCTCCGTGCAGATCGGACCGACGAGCTACACGTCCTGGCGCGCGACGCCGCTGGGCGCCATCACGGAGGCCCTTGAGCAGCGCCTGCTGCTGGGCCTGGTCGGTGACCCGGCGGGACGCCGGATCCTCGACGCCGGGTGTGGGGATGGCGCGCTCGCCTGTACCCTGGCCGCGCGCGGGGCCGTCGTGACCGGCGTCGACCCCGACCCGGCGATGCTCGCCGCCGCCCGCGGCCGAGCCGACCGGGCCGGGGTCCAGCCCACGTTCGTCGCAGGGCGCGTGGACCGGCTGCCCTTCCCCGACGCCTCCTTCGACGTGGTGGTGGCCGTGACCGTCCTCTGCTTCGTGCCGGATGCCGCCGGAGCGGTGCGCGAGATGGCGCGGGTGCTGCGCCCGGGCGGCCGGCTCGTCATCGGCGAGCTCGGGCGCTGGAGCCTGTGGGCCCTGCTCCGCCGACTGCGAGGCTGGGGAGGGTCAGCGACCTGGCGGGTCGCCCACTTCCGAACCGCGTCCGAGCTGCGCGGGCTGTTCAATTCGGCGGACGTCCCGGTCGACGCCGTGCGCGGCGCGGTGTACTACCCGCCGGTGGGTGCGGTTGCGCGGCCCATGCTCCGAGCGGATCCCTGGCTGGGTCGGCGGACCACGTTCGGCGCCGCCTTCCTCGCGATCGCCGGGATGAAGGCGCCGACCTGAGGACAGCCGACAGCGATCACGCTGGCGGACGAGACGAGGCAGCGTCGACGCGACCGGGAGCAGGCGGGGCGGGGCCACCCACCGGGACAGCGGTTCCTTTGGCCCCCCGAAGTCGGGACAGGTGGCCGGCGAGCGCCGATCACCCACCGCAGGAGGCTGTGCGCGCACACGGCGCAGCCGGAGGCATAGGTTTGAGCTCAACGGCACCACACCCGAACAACATCAGCGCCGCCCGCGCAGCCGGTGGTCGGGCGTCCGTGTGCACGCCTGGCTCCCCGGCCGCGCACGTACGACCGCAGGGCGCCGCCTGGCTCCTGGGCCAGGGGGTGCTCTCCCTTATCAGCGGCTCCCAGCGGGAGCCTGCGCAGGGCGCCGCCTGGCTCCTGGGCCAGGGGGTGCTCTCCCTTATCAGCGGCTCCCAGCGGGAGCCTGACGGGAGACGGAGCGGGCGCCGCTAGGCGCAGCCGCCGGACCGATCAGGGCCCTCGCCGGGAGGCGAGGGCCCTTCGTTTTGTGCAGCAGGAGGACCACCCCGATGACGACCCACCGCACACCCGATCGAGCGGGGTCACGCACCGGGCGGCCTGCGACCGGCGCGTTCAGCACACGGGCACCGCTGGAGCTGCCCGCGGCGGCGCGCAGCCGCGCCAGGATCGGCGCGGACGTCGTCTTCGAGGCGCTCCTCCGCCAGGGTGTCGACGTCCTGTTCGGCTATCCGGGCGGCGTCCTCCTGCCCATGTACGACGTTCTGGGCGACTACCCCGAGCTGCGCCACATCCTGGTGCGCCACGAGCAGGGCGCCGCCCACGCCGCGGACGGCTATGCCCGGGCGACCGGCCGGGTGGGCGTCTGCCTGGCCACCTCGGGCCCCGGGGCGACCAACCTCGTGACCGGCATCGCCACCGCCATGCTCGACTCGAGTCCGATCGTCGCGATCACCGGCAACGTGACATCCACGCTGCTGGGCAAGGACGCGTTCCAGGAGATCGACATCACCGGTATCACGCTGCCCATCACCAAGCACAACTACCTGGTCCGCGACGCGGACGAGCTGCCCGCGGTGTTCGCCGAGGCGTTCCACATCGCCCGCACCGGCCGACCCGGGCCCGTCCACATCGACATCACCAAGGACGCGTTGCAGCAGGAGACTTGGGCGCCACATCCGGAAGCCGCCGCTGTCGGCGCGGGTCTGCCGGGCTTTCGGCCCACGCTCGACGGCCATCCCCGCCAGCTCCGGCTCGCCGCCGAACTCATCGACGCGGCGGAACGGCCGGTGATCCTGGCCGGCCACGGAATTCTCCTCGGCGACGCTACCGACGAGCTGCTCTCCTTCGCCGAGCGCACCAGGATCCCGATCGCCCACACCCTCCTCGGCGCAGGCGCGATTCCCGAAGACCACCCCCTCTCCTACGGCTACATGGGCATGCACGGCTGGAAGCACGTCAACCGCGCCATCCAGGCGGCCGATCTCCTGCTCGCGCTCGGCATGCGCTTCAGCGATCGGGTGACCGGAAGCGTCAGCACCTACGCCACCGGTGCGAAGATCATCCACGTCGACATCGATCCGGCCGAGATCGGCAAGAACGTGGGGGTGGAGGTGCCCATCGTGGGCGACGTGGGCCGGGTGCTGGCGGCCCTCACGCCCATGGTCGCCACTCGCCGCCCCGAGGACCGCGCCGCGTACCTCGCCGAACTCGCGGCCTGGCGCGCCGAGTCGGAGGCGCGGCCCTGGCATGGCTCGGGCGCCTGGCGCGACGGTCTGCTATCGGCCGACTACGTGATCGAGCAGATTGCCGCGGCCACCGACCACGAAGCGACGCTCGTGGCCGACGTCGGCCAGAACCAGATGTGGACCGCCCGCTACGGGGGCTTCCGGGCACCCCGCTCGCACCTGAGCTCGGGCGGTCTCGGCACGATGGGCTTCGCCCTGCCCGCTGCGATGGGGGCGGCCGTCGGGCGGCCCGATCGCGAGACCTGGGCGATCTGCGGCGATGGCGGCTTCCAGATGACCATGCAGCAGCTGGGCACCCTGATGGCCGAGCGCATCGCGGTCAAGATCGCGATCCTCGACAACACCAAGCTCGGCATGATCCGCCAGTGGCAGGAGCTGGTGTACGCGGGCAACTACCAGTCCTCCCACCTCGAGAACCCGGACTTCGTGGCGCTGGCCGGTGCCTACCGGATCCCGGCCTTCCTCGCGACGAGGCCCGACGAGGTGCCCGCCGCGATCGCGGCGGCGCGCGCCGCCCACGGTCCGGCGCTCATCCACTTCCGGATCGCAGACCAGCAGAACGTCTTTCCCTTCATGCCGGCGGGCGCGGGACTCTCGGACCTGCTGGAGGAGTAGGAGACCGTGCTCCTCCGGGGCGACGTCCCGCCTCGGTGGACCGGGGCCAACGGGACGCCCGGTCGGACCCGGGGAGGCGGCAAGGGGCTGCCCATCAGGGGGCGCGGTCCACCAGGCGCAGGGTGGAGCACTTCGAGCTGCAGAAATGAGCCGAGGCCATGCAAGCCGTCCCCAACCCGAGCCACGTTGCGGTGCGGTCCGGCACCCCCCCGGGGTCTAAACGCGTGACAGCTGGGCCGCAGGAGGCTCCCTTTCGCAGCGCCCACTGACCACGGTTGCTAGGGGACCCAGGTACCATCCGAGGATGGTGTCGCGCAGGTGCCGCTGGCCTCAGCCCGTGGCCGGTCCCGTGGAATCCCGCACCACGAGCTCCGGGCGCAGCACCTCGACGGTGGGCTCGCCCCTCGGAGCGAGCCCCTCGATCGCCTGCGTGACTGCCCGACGCGCCATCTCACGAGTTGGCATGCGGACCGTGGTGAGCGCGGGGACCGTGAACGACGAGAGCGGCAGGTCGTCGAAGCCGGTGACGGACAGCTCGTCCGGGACGCCCCGCCCACGCACCGCCGCGCCGTGGAGGACGCCGATCGCGAGCTGGTCGGTGGAGCAGACGATCGCCGTGGGCGGCACCCGCAGCCCGAGCAGGACGGCCAGGGCCCGCTCGCCTCCGGCTGGCGCGTTGGGGACCTGCTGGAGGTACCCCTCCGGGAGGGCCAGCCCGGCTGCGCGGATCCGCTCCTCCCATCCCGCCTGGCGCTCTTCGATGTCGCCCAGGGGGCGGCCACCGACGAAGGCGATGCGCCGGTGCCCCCACGCGAGGAGGTGCTCCACTGCGCGCGCGATGCCCCAGCGGTTGTCCACGCTGATGGTGGGAAGCCCCTGCGACCGGGTACCCTGCCAGAGGCCGACCACGGGCACGTGGCTGCCGGCGAGATCCTCCATCAGGCGCGGCTGGTCGGTCATGTCGCCCAAGACGAGGATCGCGTCGACGTGGCGCGTCTCGAGCACCGAGCGCAGGACGATCGCCTCGTCGGCCCGGCCATGCGCGTGGCCCAGCACGACGTGGTAGCCGCGCGCCGCGGCCTCGCTCGAGACCGCCTCGATCGCCCCGGCGAAGAAGGGGTCCGTGATCTCCCGCACGATGACGCCGAGGAGCATGGTGCGCGCGCCCCGGAGTCCCCGCGCGAGCGGGTTCGGGCGGTACCCCAGACGGTCCGCCGCAGCGACCACCCGCTCGCGCGTGTCCGCACTGAACTGGATCGAGGACGGGGCCCCATTGAGCACCCGCGAGACGGTGCTCTGCGAGACGCGCGCCTCTCGCGCGACGTCCTGCATCCTCGCTTGGTCGGGCACGCGATCACTCCTGCTGGGCCGCGGCCCCGGGGCCTCGCTGCGGTCCTGGGCGCCTGCAGCCCCCATGGTGCCCTACCCGGCGCACGTTGGCTCGGTCCGCACGGGCCCTCCTCGCGCCGCGTCTCGCTCGTGCCGCCGTGGCCACCAGCGCAGCCGGCACGAGTGAGCGCTCCCCCGCGAGGCGAGGGCATGCCGCGTCGACGCTCGACAGGCTGGCGCATCGTCACTAAGGGCCTGTACCCGAAAGTTCGCGTTCGGCGCGGCCGGATCGTGCCAAGAAAGCTGTCATGCCCGGCCCGCAGGCTCTCGGCATGGGCTTCGCAATCGCGCTCTCCGACGAGCAGTGGGCCCTCGTGGCCGACCTCTTCGACCCGCCCGGTCGACGGGGCGCACCGGCGCGCATCCCGCGCCGCCAGATGGTCGACGCGATGCTCTTCATCGCCCGCACCGGCTGCCAATGGCGCTATCTGCCCGAGCGCTACGCACCGTGGGGCGCGGTGTGGAAGCAGTGGTGCCGCTGGCGCGCCAACGGCGTGTGGGAGCGGGCCATGGCGCGCCTGGCGGCGATCATCCGGCTGGAGCACGACCGCGAGCCCATCCCCTCGATGGTCATGGTGGACGCGCAGACCGTGAAGGGCGGCCGCTACGGCCCGACGTTCCACCAGGCGGGCGGACCGGGGGGCCGCACGATCGGCACGAAGCGCACCGTGCTCGTCGAGATCCTGGGTTTGCCGGTCGCGGCGCAGGCCATCTCGGCGCGGCCCCACGACGTGCGGGCCGGGCGGGAGATCCTGCGCGACCGTCTCGACGATCTGCCCCGGGTGCGCGCGATCGTCGCCGACCGCGGCTATCGGGGCCTGCGTGCGCTGGCCGAGCGACGCCACCTGCGTCTCGACATCAAGGCGCCCCCCAAGGGCGTGCCGGGCTTCACCCCGCTGTGGCCGCTCTACAAGGTCGAGCACGCCTTCGCGCAGCTGGGACGCTGGCGCCGCCTGTCGCGCTGCTACGAGGGCACCGAGGCGAGCGCCACCGCCTGGCTCCAGGTGGCCGCGGTCGCCTACCTGCTCTGGCGGGCCTTCGTGTAGCCCGCTCCCGCTCATCGCGCAGCCCAGCGCCGGCCCCGGGCGTTCGCTCGGCGCCAGCATGCGCGCCGGGGCGCCGACCAAGGTGCTGCCACGGCTCCACCGCCACGCGGGACCATCGCCTGATCCGCTGGCGGCCTCGCCGATGCCGGGCCCGTTGGCGCTTGCGCTGGCGGAGTTCATCCACAGCCCCTAAAGCGACGCGTACCCGGTGCGTTGCGACCGCACGCAGCACTGAGGGAATCAGCGCCACCGGCGTGGGCGTCGCCATCGACGGGGACGCGGAGGATCGATCGGATCCGGCGACGACCGCGAATCGCGGACCCGGCGGGACGGTCCACCGCAGGTGACGGTGCGGCCGGACCCGTGGCCGGACGAGACCCACCCGCGCCCAGCGACGAGCGCCCGCACGAGGGGGCGGCGGGGGGCGTGGCTGCGGCTCGCGGGCGCCCTCCTGGTCGTGCTAACGGCGACGTTCTGGCTCCTCGTTCTATGCGCGATAGCGCGGCCGAGCCGCCGGGCGTCCCTCAGCTCTGTCAACCCAGCCCTCCTGGCCCACCGACCGGGCCGGTCACGCCACCCCGTCGCCCAGGCGGTTGAGGAGGTTGGCGGTCATGATCCCGACCCGGCGGTCGAGCGGGGTGCGAACGCCGGCCCAGGTGCGGCGGCCGAAGTCATCGAGCGCCCAGGACCACTGGAAGGTGCCGGCCGCAAACACCGTCGCCCCCGACGGCGCGGTGTACAGGGTGGCGGTGTGGAACGGCGGGGTGTCCGGATCGACGTGATCCGGCACCACCGGGCTGCAGGCCAGCAGGATCGTGCCGGGCGGCGCGAGGGTCGGATTGTACGTGTCGTATTCCTGCCCCACCAGGTTGACCAGGGCGTCGCCGTTGCGCAGCCCGGTGTGCTCGTAGAGCCAGTGCCCGGCGTGGACCACCCGCCAGTCGGCCGGCCGGGTCACCACGTGCGCGTACATCTGGCCCACCACCGCCGCCTCGGGCTCCCGCACCGGGGCGGCGCGCCACAGGGTGGTGGTGAGGCGGGGGTCCGTGCGCGACAGCGGATCGGGGCCTCCCTTGTAGCAGGTCACCCGCCGGGCCGACCCGGACGGCGAGTCGTCCAGGCGGACCTGCCAGTACAGCTCGTTGGCCGAGAGGAAGCACACGTTCGTGCCCGCCGCGATGAGCCCCTCCAGCGCGTCGCGCATGCCGCGCGACCAGTACTCGTGATGGCCCTGGAAGACCACCAGCGGGCGGCCGGCGAAGACCTCGGGGTGGAGCACCAGATCGACGTCCGCGGCGTACTCGACGTCGCGGCCCTGGCGCTCGCACCAGCGGATGAACTGGAGCTCCCAGTAGAAGAGGAGCCCGGCACCCTGGTCGAGCACGTGCGGGCGATCGAAGCTCACCTGGGCCGCCTGCTGCGCCCCCCAGGGCATCGGCACGCCCGAGGAGTTGTAGGTGTAGAGGCTCTTGCCGCCCCAGCAATTGTAGGCCTGCCAGGTGGTGGCGGCGTTCACCACCAGGACCGGGGCGCGGTCCGCGCGGCTCGCGTCGGCGGGTGGCCGGACCACGAAGGGGACGTACCCGACGTCGCCTCCATCGGCCGCCTGCAGCAGCGCGAGGTGCATGCCGCTGGTCCAGCTCGCGTCGAGCTCGAGCTCGGTGGCGGCCGGCCAGCCGGCCTCGACGAGACCGAGGGACGAGGGCGGGGGGAGCGGGCCCGCGGCTGCCACGCGCAGGCGCTCCCGGCGCACCAGCCGACCGCCGGCTCCTCCATACCAGCCCAGGCGGTACCAGGTCACGTCCACCGCGCGGGAGCCGCTCGCGACGTGCAGGGTGGCGCGCTCCCCGGGCGCCACGGAGGCCGCCGAGACGTACCCCTCCGCGGCCGCGCTGCCGTCCGCGCACCACTTGCTGCCCGGCGTGCAATTCTGTGGCGATGCCTACGAGGCCGCCCACGGCGCTGAAGCGCTGGTCATCTGCACCGAGTGGAACGAATTCAAGCAGCTCG
>JAKAMV010000198.1 GCA_021812735.1 Chloroflexota bacterium
GCGACCGCCTAGCTCGGCCGCCCCGCCGCGCCACCACCGCCTGGCCCCCACCGCGCTCGGCCTCAGTCCCGCCCGAAGACCGCCTCGCGGTCGGCGCGCGCCCGTCTCGTGCAGGGACCCGGCCGCCCGTCGCCGATGGGGTGGCCGTTGAACCGGGTGACGGGCAGGATGCCCGCCACCGACGACGAGACGAACGCCTCGTGGGCGGCGGCCAGCTCGTCGGGCGTGAGCCAGCCCTCGACCGAACGCAGCCCCGCGCCTGCCGCCCAGCGCAGCAGCCAGGAGCGTGTGGTGCCCGGCAGGATCGCGCAGTCGAGGGCCGGGGTCGCCAGTTCCAGCACGCCGTCGGCCGCGTTGCGGACGAGGAAGATGTTCGAGGTGGTGGCCTCCGACAGGTGCCCGGTGATGGTCAGGAAGATGGCGTCGTCGGCGCCGGCGGCACGGGCCTCGAGGCGCGCGAAGACATAGTCCGCGCGCGACGTCGTCTTGAGGGTCGCGATCGGGTTCTGGGGGTCGCGGCGGACCGCCGAGGCGACCAGCGCGATGCCGTGCTCGAGGTGCCCGGCCGGCGGCGGCTCCACGGGCCACGCCTGGATGACGATGGTGGGCGCGAGGTGGACCTCCCGCGGGGGCAGCAGGCCGCGGGACGCCCAGGCACCGCGCGACGCCGTGATCCGGATCGACGCGTCGCCGTCGGGCCCGTCGAGGCCCTCTGCCGCGAGCAGCCTCGCGATGCCGTCGGCGAGGCGCACGTCCACATCGCCGGGCAGCTCGAACGCGAGGCCCGCGGCCGACCGGTGGAGGCGGGCCACGTGCTCGGGCAGCTCGGTGCAGCGGCCGCCCTTGGCGCGCAGCGTCTCGAAGATGCCGTCGCCGAGCTGGAACCCGCGGTCGGTGACCGAGAGGTGGGGCGCGTCGGCGGGCCGAATCTCTCCGTCGACCCACACGAACTTGGGTGCCGCCGGGCTCACCGCTCCACCTCCACTGCGCCGATAGCCGACAGCGGCCCGCGCGCCTTGGCCACCGTCTCGTCCCACTCCGCCCCAGCGTCGCTCCGGTGGGTGATGCCGCCGCCGACGTGGAGCGTCAGCCGCGTCCCGTCCGCCACGAGCGTCCGGATCAGGATCGACGATCCCATCCGGCCGTCGGCGCCGAGCCAGAGCATGGTGCCGCAGTACGGCCCGCGGCGCACGGGCTCCAGGCGCTCGATGACCTCCATGGCCCGGATCTTGGGCGCGCCCGTGATCGACCCGCCGGGAAACGAGGCGGCCAGCAGGTCGAAGGCGTCCCTGTCGGGCCGGAGCCGACCCGTCACGGTGGTGACGAGGTGCTGGACGGCAGCGGTCCGCTCCAGGCGCAGCAGCCGCGGCACGCGAACTGTCCCGGGCGCGCAGACCCGCCCGAGGTCGTTGCGCAGCACGTCCACGATCATGACGTTCTCCGCCCGGTCCTTGCGGCTGGCCAGCAGCTCGCGCGCGAGCCCGCGGTCCTGCTCGCGCGTCCGACCACGGGGACGCGTCCCCTTGATGGGATCTGTCGCGACGCCACCCGACGGGTCCACGGAGAGGAACGGCTCGGGCGAGGCGGAGAGCAGCGCCCGGGGGGCGCCGGTCTGGGGATCCTCGCCCAGGTCCAGATAGCCGGCGAACAGCGCCGGGTCACCGGTGCGCAGCCTGCGGAAGACGGGCCACGGGTCGCGGGCGAACGGCGCCTCCAGGCGGCGCGCCAGGTTGACCTGGTAGATCTCGCCATCGGCGATGGCCTCGCGCACGGCGGCGACGCCCTCGACCCATTGCGCGCGGCTGGTGCCCGAGACGAAGACGAGCTGGGCGTCGGGGGCGGGAGACGACATGGCCGATGGGGCGCGGCGAGGCGAGGCCAGCCGGTCGCGGACCGCCGCCAGCCGTCGGTCGAGCCGTGTCACGTCGCCGTCGAGAGCGCGCCCGCCGAGCCATGCGCGACCGGTCCGCCGGTCCCAGGCGATCGCCCAGTCGTGCAGCGCCAGGCGAAGCTCGGGAAGCGGCTGGTCCGTCGCCGCGATATCGGGCAGGTGCTCGAGACGGCGCCCCAGGTCGTACGAGAGGTAGCCGACCAGCCCGCCAGTGAACGGTGGCCTGTCGCCGGCGAGGCTCTCGCGCACCCCGTCGTTGTGGACGGCGCCAGGATGGCGCGGGTCGCCGCCGTCGTCGGTCGCGTCGTGCTCGCCCGCGTCGTCGTCGACCGCGCCCGCCAGGTCGGCATCGCCGACTGCCAGCCTCGCGAGCATCCGTCTCGCCTCGGCGAAAGGATCCGGTCCGTCGGCTGCCGCGGAGAGCACGGCGATCGGGTCGGCCGTCAATAGACTCCAGCGACCGGTCCGGCCCGGACGCGCGCTCTCCAGCAGGGCGAGGCCGGGCAGGTCTCGGAAGCTCTCGGCGGCGTCCATCGGCGCCGTGGAGTCCAGCGCCGGGACCCGCTCCAGGCGCACGGCCGCGGCCCTGCCGGCCGTGGGCGCGCGGAGTCCCCTGTGGAGATCGCGATCGGCGTCCAGCATCCGCGGCACCCGGCGATGATAGGGTGGATGGTGAAGCGCACCGCCGGCTCCAGCGGGGGACGCGGGGCGAAGTGCGGAGGGGAAACGGGGAGGAACGCGGAGGGAGTCATGCGCGCGCGCGAGCTCGGGATCAAGATCGGCCTCCTCGAGCCAGGCGAACTCGACGCCATCACCGACGTCCCCGGCGTGTGCGTCGGCCACGCCACGCTCGTGTCGGGCGAGGGCCCGCTCGCGGTGGGCGAGGGTCCGGTGCGGACCGGCGTGACGGTGGTGGTCCCGCACGAGGACGACGTGTGGACCGAGCCAGTCTTCGCCGGCTGCCACCGTCTCAACGGCAACGGTGAGCTCACAGGTCTGGAATGGGTGCGCGAATCCGGGTTCCTCGGCGGGGTGATCGGCATCACCAACACGCACTCGGTGGGCGTGGTCCGCGATGCCCTGATCGCCCACGCGGCACGGTCGCACGCGAACGACTCCGTGTACTGGTCGCTCCCGGTGGTCGGCGAGACGTATGACGGCGCGCTCAGCGACATGGACGGGTTCCACGTGAAGCCGTCCAATGTCGACGCGGCGCTGGCGGCGGCGGCGGGCGGACCGGTCCCCGAAGGCAACGTGGGCGGCGGGACGGGGATGATCTGCCACGAGTTCAAGGGCGGCATCGGTACGGCGTCGCGCCGGGTGGCGGCTTCGGACGGCGGCTGGGTGGTCGGTGCCCTGGTCCAAGCGAACTACGGCTCGCGCCGGCTGCTGCGGATCGACGGCGTGCCCGTCGGCCAGGAGATCCCCGTCGACGAGGTCCCGAGCCCGTGGGACCAGGTCGAGCGGCTCGATGCGGAGGCGCGCGCGAAGGCGGCGGCATCGGTCAGCTCGGCGGCGGCGGCTTCAATCGCGCCAGCGTGCCCGGGCGGGTCCTCGCGCTCCGGGCCGGAGGGCGGGTCGATCATCGTTGTCCTGGCCACGAACGCGCCGCTCCTGCCGCACCAGTGCACGCGCCTGGCCCAGCGGGCGAGCCTCGGCATCGCGCGGATGGGGAGCATCGCGTCGCACGGGTCCGGCGACTTGATCGTCGCCTTCGCCACCGGCAACCGGGGCCTCTCGCGAACGGCGGGCGAGGAGGACCCACGCCAGACCGTCGCCGTGCAGATGGTCGTGGACAAGGCCATCAACCCCCTGTTCCAGGCTGCCGTCGAGGCCACCGAGGCAGCCATCGTGAACGCGCTGCTCGCCGCCCAGACGATGGTGGGCCGCGACGGGATCACCGCGCACGCGCTGGACCACGGGCGCCTCGTCGAGATCATGGCCCGCTACGGCCGGGGCCCGAGCAGTGCGGCAGCGCACGCGAACCCGGATGGCGCCACGGCGCAGCCCGGGCCGCGGCGATCCACGGCGGGCTGAGCCGAGGGACCGCCCCGTGAAAGACGAAGGCATGCGTACGGCAGCGCTCGTCCGCGTGGCGACACCCGACGATATCCCGTCGATCCGCGAGATCCTGGCCTCCAACGGCAACGACGCTCCCGCCGGGCAGTTGCGCGGGCCGGACGTCGTGGGGCCGTATCTCCGGCATCTCATCGCCCGCCATCGCACACTGGTGAGCGAGCTGCCCGGGACGCGGGTCGTGGCGTTCGGCGCCATCGCCGACGTGGGCCTCGCCTGGCACCTCGCCGACCTCTTCGTGCACGCGTCACGGCTGGGCAAGGGCCTCGGCCGCCCGCTGCTCTCCAGGCTGTACGGGGACCGCCAGCCGCGGACCACGTTCGCGTCGGACGATCCTCGAGCGCTGCCGCTGTACCTGCGGGCCCGCATGGCGGCTCGCTGGGCGACCCTGTACCTGCGCGGCGGGCCGTCGGCAGCGCGGCACGCGGGCGCCGACCCGCGGGCGAGCGCCCTCGAGGTGGTTGACGGCGACCCGGCCGACCTGACCGCCCTCGAGCTCCTCTGGACCGGCGCCGACCGGTCCGTCGACCGGGCCTACTGGGCTGTCATGTCGGGCAGCGACCCGTTCGTGGTCCGGGATGCCGACGGCCCCGTGGCCGTGGGCTACGGCCGCGACCGGCAGATCGGGCCTGCGGCCCGCGCGGTGGACCGGCTGGTGGTCCGGCCGGGCGCCGAGCCGGTCGGTCCCGTGCTGGCGGCCATCGCCAGGTGCATCGCGCACGGCGAGACGCTCGACGTCACGGTGCCGGGGCCGCATCCCGCGCTGCCGGACCTGCTGGAGGTCGGCCTCCGGATCGAGGACCGCGACATCTACTGCGCCGGGCCCGCCGACCCGGTGGATCCCACGCTGCGTCTGGTGCACGGCGGGCTGCTGTAGGGGCATTGCGGACGTCCTGGCCAACAGCGGCGGGTCGGCCATCCCGGGCCGGGCGACCCGGGCCCAGAGCGGCGCGGGCCCGCTACAGGCCCGGCGGCCTGATGCTCGGCAGCGTGCAACTCCCGATGGTGCCCAGCAGCAGCCCGCCGAGCGCCAGGACCCGACGCGGAATCCGGACGCCGGAGCCCCACCGGCCGAGGCGCCGCCGAAGTCGAGCCACCGCCTACCCTCCCGTCGCGAGCCGGTCACGGCGCGCGAACTCGTCCAGCGCCGCGCGGCAGGCGGCCTCCTCGCGCAGCGCCTGCCGCACGATCCACGGGTCCACGCGCGGTGAGTCCTCCACCGTGACCGTGGCGCCGCCCGGGCCCTCGTCGAGCACGATCCCCGAGGCGTTCCGGTAGTCGGCCATCCAGTTGGCCTGGAGCGCCACAAGCACCGACACCACGACGCCGCGCGTGAACAGCCAGTCGAGGTGCGACGCGTTGAGGTGGGCGACGAACGCGTCGATGGGCACCGGACGACCCCGCTCCATCCGCGCCACCGCCGCCATGACCCGCAGCGACGTGAAGGGGTCGCCCGACTCCGCCACCACCGGCGGCGTCGGCTGCCCCGCGGGGAAGCCCGCCGGCGCGGGGCGGTCGAAACCCGGGACGCCTGGCTGGTTCACGGCAACCCGTCCCCGTCCTCGTCCTCGTCCTCGTCCCGCGGTCGAGGCTGGGCGGGATCGCGCGGGAGCTCGATCGTGAT
The DNA here is from genome assembly GCA_021812735.1 of Chloroflexota bacterium. The sequence goes on from JAKAMV010000198.1 coordinate 5,592, forward strand.
CATCGTCCCGTCGCCGGCCGGGACCGGCGCGTCCGGGCGCGCGTGGTGGACCAGCTCCTGCGGGGGTGGCGCCGTGCGCCAGACCTGCTGCTCGAAGCCGAACAGCACCCCGCCGATGGTCTGCGCCGCCGGCGGGCGACGCCGACGCCTCCTGGTCGTGTCGGGCGGCGCGTCGGAGCCGAGCTCGGGTTGGCCAGCGCGCTTGTCGGGCATGAACCCGATTCTACGCACCGCGAATCGAACGGCGGCGCGGGCCCCGCGGAGGGGCAGGCCCGGCCAGAGGTCTGCCCGCCCGGGGTCTGCCCGCCCGGGGTCTGCCCGCCCTGCGGGCACTCGGGCGCGCGTGCCCGCCCAGCGGGCAGCGTGTGGCGCGGGCGGGGCCGTTGAGGGTCGGAGACGCCCGGCCCACGGGTCGACCTGCCCGGCCAGCGGGCACGTGCAACGCAGCGCCCGGCCAGCGGGCACGTGCAACGCAGCGCCCGGCCAGCGGGCACGTGCAACGCAGCGCCGGCGCCCGCCCTCGCCCATGCCGCCGGCAACCCGGCGTACGGGCCCCGGTGCTCCGCTACGAGGACGCGGCCGCCCGGGAGCGTGGTGAGGCCCGGTGTGCCGTCGCCGACGTCCTGGAGCCGCGGCAGCCGGCCGGCACCCTCGCCCGACACGGGGAAGCCCAGCTCGACCACCGCCGTCTCGCCGCCCCAGTCCTGATACCGCACGAACGGCGCGCCCGCCATCTCCACCCCGAGGGCCGACACCCTCGCGAAGAGCGCCCCGACGTGCTCGCCGGCCAGCGCGCCGATGTCGATGCCGGCCATCGGCCGCACGATCCGCACCGCGACGCAGGGCTGCTCGCCTCGTGTCTGGATGCCGGGCTCGGCCATGGACCACCTCCTGGCGCGGATCGTGTCGGTGCCACCGAACGGCGGCATCGGCCGAACGACCCGGCCGGGCGTGCGGGGCGGCCCGAGGCTCGCGCACCCGGGCGCGGCGATCGGGACTCGGGCGGCCGCGGGCCTATTCGGTCGGCGGCGCCCCGGCCCCGAGCACCGGCAGCTCGCGCTCCGGCTCGGAGGCCGTCCCCTCGATGGCACCCACGCCCAGCGGCACCCACTTCGCCGGGTCCTTCAGCCGGTGCACGCCTTCGGCGCCGCGGTCGTGGACCCGCTCGAAGCCGGCGGGCTCGATCCACATCTTCTTGCCGTCGAGCAGGCCGGTGATCCCCTCCTGGCCCGGCTCCGGCCGCGGGTGCTGGCAGTACTCGCAGCCCTTGGGGTCGTGCGGCGTGTACTCGGTGGGCTCCTCGTAGGTGGTGATGTAGCCCTCGTAGTTCCGGAGGATCACCTTGTGGTCCGAGTACGACACCAGGTAGTTGGGCATGACCGGGATCTTGCCGCCGCCGCCGGGCGCGTCGACGATGAACTGCGGCACCGCGAAGCCGGACGTGTGCCCGCGGAGGCCCTCGATGATCTCGAGCCCCTTGCCCACCGGCGTCCGGAAGTGGCCGGCGCCCTCGACCAGGTCGCACTGGTAGATGTAGTACGGCCGGACGCGGTTCTCGACCAACTTCTGGACGAGGTCTCGCTGGATGTGGACGCAGTCGTTGATGCCCGCCAGGAGCACGGACTGGTTGCCCAGCGGCACGCCGGCCTTGGACAGCTTGTCGCAGGCGCGCGACAGCTCGGGGGTGATCTCGTTGGGATGGTTGACGTGTATGTTCATCCACACCGGGTGGTACTTCTCGAGCATCTCGCAGAGCTCGTCGTCGATCCGCTGCGGCAGGAACACCGGAACGCGCGACCCGATGCGCACGATCTCGACGTGGGGGATCTCCCGAAGCGCCCGAAGCGCACCCTCCAGCAGCTTCGGCGCGAGCGTGAGCCCGTCGCCGCCCGAGATCAGCACGTCGCGGATCTGCGGCGTCCGGCGGATGTAGTCGAGCTGCGCCTCGTGCTCGCGGCGGTTGAAGTTCTGGGTGGGGTCGCCGACGATCCGGCTTCGGGTGCAGTACCGGCAGTAGGACGCGCACTGCGTCGTGATGAGCATCAGGACGCGGTCGGGGTAGCGGTGGACGAGGCCCGGCACCGGCGAGTGGCGGTCCTCGGCCAGGCTGTCCTCCATCATCCCGGTGAAGGTTCGCAGCTCCCGGCCGAGCGGGATGATCTGGCGGCGGATCGGATCGTCGGGGTCCTTCGGATCGATCAGGCTCACGAAGTACGGCGTGACGTCCACGCGGAACTTGTCCGGCGCGGACAGGCCCTCGCGCTCCTCGTCGGTGAGCTCGAGGATCTCCTCGAGGTCCGCGAGGTCGTTGACGCGGTTCGACAACTGCCAGCGCCAGTCGTTCCACTTCTCGTCGGGAACGTCCTCCCAGCGCGGCGCACGCCGGCTGACCGCGGGCCTGCCGTCAGGACCGAGCCGCTTCGCCGGGTCGCGGCGGTTCACGAACGGCGCCTCCTGGAGCGCCGTCGAGGCGTCAGCACCCCGTGCCTGATTGTCCACTGACCTCACCTCCGCCGCCTCGCCCGATCCGGATCGCATAAATCCTATGCATCTTGCATGGACCGCGATCATACACAAGAGCCGCTCCGGGCGTCCACGAAATGGCACGTTCGGGCGGTGCCGCTGGTTGCCCACATGCCTACAATCGGCCCGCGTCGTCGAGACAGCAATGCCCGGGGGCCCCTGCGCGACGCGCCCCATTGTGGAAAGGACCCGCTCCATGACGACCCATCGTCACCTTCTGGGCGCCTCGCTCGGCCTTGCGCTCGTCGTGGCCGCCTGCGGCGGCTCGTCCGCGACGCCGACGCCATCCGCCCCGCCGGCGTCCGAGGCCCCGGCATCGCAGGCCGCCATGAGCGAGAGCCCGTCGGGGGCTCCGGCCGCCAGCACCGAGGCGTCGATGCCCGTGATCAGCTTCGCGCCCGGCAACGCGACCGCGCTCGAGGGGACCCTGCCGGATAGCGCCGGCGGCGTGACCTTCACGAAGACCAGCTTCGACGGCGCGTCCATCCCGGGCGCCGGCATGCCGTTCGACCAGTCGAGCCTCGACCCGACGCTGTCCAAGTACGGCAAGACCATCGCCGACGTGAAGTTCGCCATCGCCAGCGCCACGACCGGCATGCCGATGATCTACGCGCTGCAGCTCCAGGGCGTGCCGGCCACCCAGTTCATGGCGGACACGGGCTTCGACACAAGCGGCATGACGCAGACCACGATCAGCGGCAAGTCGGTCTGGTCCGATTCGAGCACCGGCATGACCCAGGTGATCTACCCGAAGGACGACACCGTCTACCTGATCATGCTCGCCACGGACGCCCAGGCCACGGCGATCCTCGCCGCGCTGCCGTAGGCCGAAGGGCGGTCACGGCCGCCATCGCCTCAGCGCTCCTCGACCCGGCCGGGCCTCCCGGCCGGGTCGTTGCTTCTCCCCCTGGTCCCGGGTCGGCCACGGCTCGTCAGACCGGCTCCGAACCGGGCCATCATGTTCCAGGGGCCGTCGCGCCTGGGCCCGGCGCTTGGCGTCGCGCGGTCCGTCCGGGCCGGCTCCGGCCCGGGCCATCGTCGCGCTTGGCGTCGCGCAGCTTGTCCACGCCCGGAATCCAGGAGCCCGGCCATCGGCCGGGCCCCTTGCCCTCGGCGAGCGGCGCCGCCTACTCGCCGATCACGCTCCAGATCAAGCCCATCATGATGAAGAAGCCGCTGAACAGCGCGATCAGGCCGAGGCCGCCGTACGGCGAGCTGGCGCCCTCGTGGGGGACCATCTGGAGCCCGATCCCGAACACCAGCGCCCAGACGACGGCGAGGACGGCGAACATGAGCTTGCCGCGCGGCTGCGTGATCCGCCTCGTCCAGCCGTGACGGCCTCCCTCGGCGACCATGGCGGACCGCGCGAACACGAACACGAAGCCGCCCGCCATGCAGATGGCGGCGACCAGGATGACCAGGAAGTCCGGGAGCCTGGTGAACCAGATCGTGAAGAGCGTCACGCGGGTGGTCCTTCAGCTTCGTCGTGGCCGAGTGGACCGCGGCTGGCGCGGTCCGCCGATGCTAACAGAACGGGGCGGGAGGGAGGAATCGCGGGACCGAAACGATCCCGGGCTCCTCGCCCTGCGGAACGGGCCGTGGCCGCATCCGGCGTACCCTGCCACGCGTGAGCGGCACGTCCCCCACCCGAGCCGGCGCCCGCGTCGCGCTCGACCCCGTCGGCGCATGACTTTCGATCGGCTCGGGCGGTTCGCCGTCCGGCGGCGGTGGTGGATCGTCGCGGCCTGGGCGGTGCTCATCCTCGCGGCCATCCCGCTCGCCCCGCGCGCGCCTGGCGCCCTGTCGGCGGGCGGGTTCATCCTCAACGACCTCGAGTCCGCGCGCGCGAAGCAGCTGCTCCAGGACGAGCTGGGCGTGGAGCCCTCGGCGTTCGTGCTCGTCTACACCTCGCAGACCATGACCGCGGGCACGCTGCCGTGGCTGGAGGCCGTGGCAGCCGCCACGCGGGACGTGGCGTCGGCACCGCACGTCACAAGGATCCTCTCGCACACGGTCTCCCCCAGCCAGGTGAGCGCCGACCGCCACACCGCCTACGACGTCGTCTTCCTCGACCTGCCGCCGGACGACTCGCCGGCGGCGATCCCCGGTGTCAGGGCCGCCCTCCACCAGGTGCCGGGCCTCACCGTGATGATCGGCGGCGGCCCGGCGTTCTACGGCGACGTGCAGTCGGTCACCGAGACGGACCTCCGCCGCTCCGAGCTGATCTCGCTGCCCCTGGCCGCCCTGGCCTTGCTGGTGGTGTTCGGCTCGGTCATCGCGGCGGGGGTGCCGCTGCTGGTCGGCGGGACGGCGGTCCTCATCGCGCTGGCCGGGATCTTCGTCGTCGCCTCGATCACGCCGATGAGCATTTTCGTGCTCAACCTCGCCACGCTGCTCGGCCTGGGACTCGGCGTGGACTACTCGCTGCTCATGACGAGCCGCTTCCGCGAGGAGCTGGCGCACCGCGAAGGTCGGCCGGACCGCGTCGCCGAGGCGGTCCGCGTCACGGTGGCCACCGCCGGGCGGGCCGTGTTCTTCTCGGGGCTCACGGTTCTGCTCGGCCTGCTCGGCCTCGTCCTGTTCGAGTTCATGATCCTGCGCTCGGTCGGCATCGCCGGTGCCATCGTGGTGGGCCTGGCGATGGCCTCCGCACTCACCCTGCTCCCCGCCGTCCTCGCGATCGTCGGCACGCGGATCGACGCGCTCGCAATCCGCAAGGTCAAGGTGGAGCCGGGCATGGACGGCCCGTGGGCACGGTTCGCCCGACGCGTCATGCGCCACCCCGTCGCCGTCTTCGTCCCCACCCTCGCGATCCTGCTCGCCCTCGGCGTGCCGTTCCTGCACGTGCGCTTCAACTCGCCCGACGCCACGATCCTGCCGGCGGGCGTCCCGTCTCGAGCCGCGTATGACGTCCTGGCCAAGAACTTCGGCGAGGGCGAGTTCGCGCCGATCGTGCTGGCCGTGCAGACGCAGGGCGACGCGACGACGCCCGCCAACCTCGCCGCCCTGTACGACTACTCGCGGCGACTGGCCGCAGACCCGCGCATCATCCGCGTCGACAGCCTGGTCGATGTCGATCCGCGGCTGACGCTGGCCCAGTACGAGCTGATGTACGACGCGCCGGGCGGACCGCCGGACCGCTACACCGCCGCCAGCCTGGCGGCCACCACCAGGGGCAACCTGACCGCGTTCACGATCACCACCCCGTATGGCCCGAATGCGCCCGAGGGCCGCGCCCTCGTGCGCGACATCCGGGATCCCACCAGCCCGCTCGCTCCGCCGGCCGGCATGACGGTGCTGGTGGGCGGGGGAGCGGCCGACGTCGAGGACGTGGTCACACGCGTGTGGGCCGACTTCCCCCGGACCGCCGCGTTCATCGTGCTGACAACGTTCCTCGTGCTGTTCGTGCTGCTGAGGTCCGCGGTGCTGCCGGTGAAGGCCCTGGTCATGAACACCCTCTCGATCGTGGCCAGCTTCGGGGCCCTCGTCTGGATCTTCCAGGACGGCAACCTGTCGGCGATCCTCGGCTTCCAGCCCCTGGGCTACGTGGAGACCACTCAGCCGGTGATCCTGTTCTGCGTGCTGTTCGGGCTGTCGATGGACTACGAGGTGTTCCTGCTGTCGCGCATGAAGGAGGTCTGGGACCGGTCCGGCGACAACACCGAGGCGGTGGCGCGCGGCCTCGAGCGGAGCGGTCGGATCGTCTCGTCGGCGGCGCTCATCGTCGTGGTGGTGGCGGGCTCGTTCGCGTTCGCGGACATCGTGCTGATCAAGGCGCTCGGCCTGGGCGTGGCGATCGCGGTGGCGCTCGACGCCACCGTCGTCCGCGCGCTGCTCGTGCCCGCCACGATGCGGCTCCTTGGGAAGTGGAACTGGTGGATCCCCGCCCGGCTCGACCGGGCGCTGGCCGGCGTCCTGCCGCAGACCGAGGCCGACATCGAGGCGGCGTCGAGGAAGGTGGATCCGTGAGCCGGCGGCTGCGCCTCGGGCCGGTGACCGCCCTGCTCGCGGTCGCGCTCGTCGTCGCCGGCTGCAGCGGGCCGGTGCTCGCCAACGCGCCCGCCGCACATCCGCTGTCCGAGCCATCGGCCACCGCGACCCCCGGGCCCCCAGATCCCCAGCCCGTGGTGCTGCCGCGCGACGACGCGCCCCACGACCGGCTGACGGAGTGGTGGTACTACACCGGTCACCTCGTCGACCAGGCCGGCGCCCACTGGGGCTTCGAGTTCGTGGTGTTCCGCGCCGAGCGCGGCGGCTTCCCGGTGTCGTGGGCCTCGCACCTCGCGCTCACCGACGAGGCGGGCCGCCAGTTCCACTACGCCCAGCGCGCGGAGATCGGTCCCCAAGTCGACGCCGGCGGGCCCGGGACGGCCGGC
>JAKAMV010000199.1 GCA_021812735.1 Chloroflexota bacterium
CCCGATCGGCGGTCGTGGTCACCGCCGTGCCACACGAGCTGGCACAGACGTGATCGAGAAGGAGTTCGGCCGCCTCGTGGCGCAGGTCGACGAGCGCAACGAGCGGGCTAGTCAGGCGCTCGCGCAGGCCCTGCGCGATGCGTTCTCGGAGGTCCGCAGCAAGCTGCCGCGGACCCTGGAGCGCTTCCTCGGCGATCAGGGTGCGCTGTGTCGCCTCGTCGCGGACCTCTTCGACGAGACCCGCCGCGACTCCGCGATCGGGCGCCTGAACGACCTGCTCGGTCGCTATGTCGACGGCGACGGCAGCCGGCTGGCGCAACTGCTCGACCCGACGCGCCTCGGACCGCCCCTGTACCAGTTCCGAAGCGAAATCTCGAAGGGGTTCGAGGACCTCGCGGGGCGCATTCAGGCGCTCGAGAGGGTCGCCGACGTCCGCGCTGCGGAGCGCGCGAAGTCGGCCGCCAAAGGGATCGACTTCGAAGACACGCCGGAACGGCTGCTGGGCGAGATCGCCGGCGGGCTCGGGGATGCCATCGAGCGGACCGGGACGCTCCCCGGTGAGACCATCAAGGCCAAGAAGGGCGACTTCGTGCTGACCGTGGATCCCAGCCGCACGCGCGGCGCGGAGCTACGGGCCGTCATCGAGTCGAAGGACCGCACGCTGAGCACGCGCCAGGTCATCGACGAGCTCGCCGCTGCGCGACAGAACCGGTCGGCGCAGGCCGCGGTGATCGTCTTCACCCCGCAGCACGCGCCGGCCAACGTCGACCCACTGGCGATCGTGGGGCGCGACGTCTGGTGCGTGCTCGACCCCGCCGCCCCCGACCGGCTGCCGCTCGAATGCGCGGTCCGCCTGGCGCGCATCTTCGCTCTCGACGCGCTGCGCGAGGAGCCAGTCGAGGTGGACGTCGTGGCGGTGGACCAGGCCCTCGACGGGATCCGGACGCAGCTCTCCACGATCCAGGGGATGAAGGCGAGCCTGACCTCCATCACGACCGCGACCGGCGCCGGCCCGTCGCGTCAGAGCGCGCGCAGCGCCCTGATCACGGCCTCCCACAGGGACGCGTTCGATACCGCGCCGCCCTCAGCGGGCTCGAACGGGAGCAGTGGCAAGACGCGGTCGGCGTGCCCGGCCACACGTGCCGCGAGCGCGTCGGGGAGGGCGGCGGTCGGCGCCACCACCGCGACCTGAGCGAGCAACTCGTCGTCCACGAGCGCCGTCATCTCGTTCCAGCGTCCGGTCGCTGCCAGGCGACCCAGCCGTTCACCGACGTGCGCGTAGCCGTGCCGTGCCAGCACTCCTTGGTAGCTCGGCGTCGAGGCGTAGAAGGCGATGCGGCCGCGCACCTGTTCGCGGAGCGAGGGGTCGTCGCTCGGCGCGAGGAAGACCGGCACGATGCGCTCCACGTGCGCTCCAGGCCCCCGCGCCGCCTCCCCCTCCGCGAGGGCTGGCTCGAGCACCTCCGCCAGATAGCGCGCCGTGTGGAACGGGTGCACCTGGAAGCCATCCGCGACACGACCCGCGAGCCGGGCGAGTCCCGGGCCGACGCCCGCGATCGAGAGCGGGATCCGCGGCCGGCCCCCCGACGGCTCGAACGCCAGGGGTGGCGGACTGAAGAATGCGGGCATCAACGAAAGGTCCAGATGCGCGGACTGGACGCGGAACGGCGCCCCTTCCTGCCACGTTGCCCAGGCGGCACGGACCGCCGAGATCCACTCCGCCAGACGCGGGGCGGGCGCTGTCCAGGGCATCCCGAAGCGCCGCTCGACGTGCGCGCGGACCTGGGTCCCGAGCCCGAGCTGAAACCGACCCCCAGAGAGTGCGGCGAGGTCGAAGGCGGCTTGCGCGATCACGGTCGGGCTGCGCGCGAACGCCACCGCGACGCCGGTGCCCACCTCGATCCTGCGCGTCACCGTCAACGCGAGCGCAGCCGCGACGAACGGCTCGTGCTCGGTCTCCGCCAGCCAGAGCGCGTCGAACCCGAACGCCTCGGCGCCTGCCGCGAGGCGCCCCACGGCGGTGGGCGGCGGACTGCCCGCGGCCAGGTCGACCTTCACGTGACCCCCGCACCCGTCACGGCGCGTCGGCCACCTCGAGGCGGATCCGCTTGTTGATGCGTCCCTTCGACTCGTAGCCGGTGACCCGGATCCGCCCAACCTCGCGCGTGTTGGCCACATGCGTGCCGCCATCGGCCTGCAGGTCGAGCCCGACGATCTCGACCGTCCGCACCTCCCGGATCCCCTCGGGCAGCAAGTTGACCTTCGTACGGATCAGGTCGGGGATGGCGAACGCCTCCTCGCGGGGCAGGACGCGGACCCGCACGTCGCGCGCCGCCGCCAGTTCGGTGTTCACCTTCGCCTCGATCTCGCCGACGAGCTCCCCGGACATGTGCTCGAACTCGAAGTCCATGCGGCCAGCGCCCGGTTCCATGTTGCCGCCCGTCACCTGCGCGCCATAGTCGCGCCAGACCACGCCGCAGAGCGCGTGAAGCGCGGTGTGCGTGCGCATCAGGAGATGGCGCCGCTCCCAGTCGATATCGACGCGGACCCGGAGCCCGGGCTCCGGGCCGTCCTCCGCTGCGACACCCGACAGCACGTGCACGATCCCCTCGCCGGCCCGACGCGCGGACGCCACCTGCCAGCGCTGGCCGCCCCACACGGGGTCGAGCGCGAGCAGCGTCCCGGTATCGGCCGGCTGGCCGCCGCCGCCCGGATAGAAGACGGTCCGGTCGAGCCGCACCAGGAGCCCTTCGGGTGTCGCCTCGACCGCCTCAACAGTCGCCTCGCACGATCGCGCATAGGCATCGCGGTAGCAGATCGCGTCGGTCATCGCAGCTCCCCAGTGCTCGTTCGCGCCGTGCGCGCCCGCGGTCCTGTGCGCCGGCGGTGATCAGCGCCGTTTGCCTCGCCGCCCTGGGTCTGCCGTGCGGGGTCCGCAGCTCCGGGACGACGCCGCGCGGCCGTGTCGGGGCCGAGCGCACGGCACGCGACCGGCCGGTGGCTCACTGGATCGTGAACGTGCCCTTCATCCCCGCCTGGTAGTGGCCCGGCACCATACAGCCAAAGCCAAGCGGCGCGCTACTGTCGTTGAACGTGTAGTCGAACGTTCGCGTGCCCGAGGTGAAATCGCCCGTCCCCGTCAGGTTGGCGATGTTGCCGGCTTCGAGGTCGCTCACGTTCCCCACGTAGAGGTCGTGGACGAAGCCGGCCGTGTTCGTCACCTTGAAGTGGTACGTCTGCCCCTTCTTGACGGTGATGTTCGTGACCGGCTTCCCGCTCGGATCGGTGATCTGGAGCGAAGCGGTCTCGACGAGGTCGATCTCGTTGGCCGACCCACCGGACGCCGGGGCGCCGGGCGAGGCGGCTGCGAGGCCCGACGCCGCGGGGCCGCCCGCTTGGGGGGTGGCCACCGGCGGCACATACGTCCAGCCGGGGCCGGCCGCGCTGGCACAAGCCGCGAAGACGAGCGCGGCGACCAAGGGCACGATCACAGGGCCGAAGAGGGACCGAAGACGCTTCTCCATGCCCCGCATTGTCGCCGAAAGCCCGGGCCCGTGCCGCCACGGGCCTACCGGGTCGATGGCCACGGGGACGGCGGATTGGGCGGTCACCGCGTGGCAAGCTTGGGGCGCGGGATTAGGCGGTCGCGGCGGGGCAGCCCTACGGCCGCCGCGCCAGCGGTTTCGGCGGCGGCACGAGCCCGAGCCGCAGCGCCACCGTGGCCGCCTCGACGCGGCCCGCCACCCCGAGCTTCTGCAAGATGTTCCGCACGTGGACCGCCACCGTCCGCTCGCTGATGAAGAGCCGCCCCGCGATCTCCCGGTTCGTACGCCCCTCGGCGAGGACCGCGAGCACCTCCTTCTCGCGCGGGCTCAGGCTGAACGGGTCGGCCGGCACGGTTTCGGTCGGGCCCGCCAGCCGCATGGCGAGACTGGGGCGTGCCCAATCCACGCCCGCGGAGGTCGCGCTCGGTGCTCCGGCCGCCACGCGGGCGCCAACGGGAGCGGCACCGGTGAGCACCTCCTCCGCCTCGCTCGGCAGCGTGATCCGAGCGCGCGCGGCCAGGCGGGCCAGCTCACGGCGGAGTGGCTGTGCGCCGAGCTCACCCGCGATCCGCCAAGCCTCGAAGAGGGCCGCCCGCGCCCATGCCCGATCCACCCGCGCGCCCGGTGTGTCGGGCCGCGATCGCAGCACCGCCTCCGCTTCGCGCCATCGCGCGTGGGCCACCCGATACGGATTGGGTACCGCGGCCCACTGCTCGGCAAGCCGTGCCCACGCGGCGGGGTCGGGCTCCCCGACGATCCGCGTCCGGTGGGCACGCGCGGTCGCGAGGTGCAGGTCGGCCTCACGTCGTGCTCCCAGTGCCGGCGACATGCCGCCCGCCTCGACCCGCCGCTGGGCCTCTGCCAGCACCGCGTCCCCCCACGCCAGCACCTCGGCCACCGTCGCAGCGTCGCGCCGTTCGCGGGCGTCCTCGGCCACCGCCGCGGCGGCCTCGAGCGTGGTCGACGCCGCGATCGCGGCTTGCGCCCAGTCGTCGCTGCGGAGCACCCGCAGCCAGCCGCGTTCGGCGGCGCGCCGCGCGTCTTGCACGTCCTCGCGCCAGAGCGCGAAGCTCACCGTCGCGCGCTCGACCTCGGCCGTCCACTGCGAATCCGGCACCGCCTCCTGCTGCACGAGGAGCTGGCCCAGCAGCCGCCCCGCCTCTTCGTCCGACGAGGACTCGACCCGGACGCAGGTGAGCCAGACGAGCGGGTTGAAGCGGGCCACACCGGACGGGCTCCACTCGAGCGCCTCGTGGCACATCGCCTCGGCCTCGGCCCAGCGCCCCAGCACGAACAGCGTGTCGCCGCCGTTCCCCCGCAGGAACGCGCCATAGACCGCCTCCTGGCCCCACCGCCGTGCCTCGGCGATCCCCTCGTCCACCACCGCGAGCGCCTCGGCCCGCCGCGAGTCGAGCTCCAGCAGCGTCGTCTGATTGGCGTAGGAGCGCATCAGGTCGTCCAGGCGGCCCGCTCGACGCGCGATCGCCGACGCCTCCCGCAGCAGTGCGAGGCCGCCCTCGAGGTCGCCCCGGTAGGCGTCGTCCACGCCCAGCGTGCAGATCGCGTGTCCGAGCTCGGCTAGCGCCGGCTCCCCCGCCTCGCGCGCCGTCGCGATCGCGTCGCGGGCCCAGCGCGCGCTCTCTTCGAAGCGGCCCTCCAGCATCAGCGCCTGCGCCAGGGCGCCGAGCACCCGCGCGCGCTCGGGAGACGGCCCAGGTGGTGCGACCTGCACACCGCTGCGAAAGGCGTCCAGTGCCTCGTCCACCTCACCGGCCGCCCACTGATACCGGCCGAGTCGCTCATAGAGCGACGCGAGCTCGAGCGCTCGGCGCTCGCGCGCCTCGCGCCCGCGCGCGAGCATGCCCGACAGCTCCGGAGCGGCCGCGCGTGCCTCGATCGAGTGCACGGCCAGGGCGGCCGCGCGGCGGAACGCGCCGTCGACGAAGGCGGCCTCGGCGGCCCGCGCCAGGAGCGCTGGCCGGTCCCACTGGGGGCGCTGGCTCGGGCGCTGCCGGTCGACCGGTTCTGCTGCCTCAGACTGCTCGGACTCCGGCCCTGCTGAAGACTCGGGCAAGCCGGAGGCACCAGTGGGCCCTGGCCCCTGCTCCTTCTCACGTCCTCTGAGCGAATCGAGCTCGAGCGCCCGCAGGTAGTGCTCCAGCGCCGTGCCGCCAGGGTCCAGCGCTTCGGCGGCGATCCCAGCGGCCACATGCGCGGCGCGCGCTCGATCCAGGCACAAGGCACGCTCCCAATGCCAGGCCTCTTCGTCGGGCGGACCAGCGCACCACTCCGCGACCGCGGCATGGATCGCCTGGCGGCCGGCCGGGTCGAGGAGCGCCTCGACCGTCTCAGCGTAGCGTTCGTGGGCGATCTGGACGCGGTCCCCGTCACGCACCACCAGCTCGCTCTCGACCGCCTCGGCCAGCGCCGGCTCGCTGAGGGCGGCGCCGTTGACCCGCAGCCCCGCCAGCGCTGCGGGCTCGATGGGACGCCGGACGGTCGCCAGTACACGCACCCAGCGGGCCGCCCCGGTCCCGAGCAGCGCCAGCCGCGCCTCCACCAGCTCATCGAACGAGTCGGAGAGGCGCGTGCCCGGCACCAGCCGGCGCGCGGTCAGGAGCTGCCGGGCGACGAGCGGGTTCCCGCCGGAGCGCTCGACGATCGCCGCCAGGAGACCGGCGGATGCCCGCTCGCCCGTCTCGGCCTCGATGAACCGGAGCAGCTCGTCGGGCCGGAACGGCTCCAGCGCGATCTGCTCCACCGTCGCGTCCTCGCCGAGCAGCGCCGCGACGCGACGGAACGGATGGCGCCGATCGAGTTCATCGGGGTGATACGCGCCGACCAAACAGATCGGCAGCGCCACGTCGAGCCCCAGCATGAACTCGACGAAGGCGCGCGTGCCCGGGTCGGCCCAGTGCAGGTCGTCGAGCGCAAGCAGGACCGCGCCGCCGGACGCGAGGCGGCCCAGGACGCCGAGCACTGCCTCCACGAAGCGACCGCGGCGCTGGTCGGGGCCCGTCTGCATCGCCGTCTCGGCGGGGCACGCGGCCCGGATCCGGGCCGCGTGCCGGGGCAGCAGCTGGGCGATCTCTCCGGCCGCGGGGCCGAGCAGTTCCGGTAGCCGCGCGTCAGGGAGCGCGGCGAGCGGCCCCTCGAGGGCCGCCGCGAGCGCTGCGTACGGGTGGCCGGCCCACGGCTCGACCGCCGCGCCACGGGCCACGACCACGCCGGACTCGCCGGCCAGGCGTCGTTCGAGCTCGGCGAGGAGCGTGCTGACGCCGCTGCCGGTGGCGCCGGTCAAGACGACCCGCGAAAGGCGGCCTTGTGCCGCGCGCTCGAGGGCGGTGCCGAGTCGTCCGAGCTCGCGTTCTCGCCCGACGATTGCCATACCCACAGGATACGGGCGCCGCGGCGTCCTGGGCTCGGGAACGAGGCGGAGAACAACGCGACGGGCGACGCCATCGAGGCAGCCCGGTGCCCCGGCAGGAGGACGGGGTGTCCGTCAGTCACCCGTCACCAGGCGGATCGTGTCGTCGATGGCGGACCGCATCTCCTCGGCGGTCGCGTCGGATGGGACGGCATCGAGGCGGTCGAGCATGTCGAGCGCCAGCCCAAGGCCGGCCACATTGATCCCGCGCTCGTCGACCAACATCCGAATGCGTTCGAGTCGACGGAGGTCCGCGTTCGAATACAACCGCTGGTTGCCCTGCTGCCGAGCGGGCCGGAGGAGACCGGCCCGCTCGTACTTGCGCAGGGTCTGCGGATGCATGCGGGCCAGGCGGGCCGCGACCGCGATGGCGTAGAGCGGTTCGCGGTCGTCCACAACCTGGTCCCCGGTCAGCTCTTGCTGCCGGCGCCGATCTGGGCCGCGCTGGAGACCTTGATCTGCTTCGGTCGCGCCTCCGGGGCCTTGGGCAGGTGAAGCGTCAGGATGCCATCCTTGAACGACGCCTGGGCGTGATCGACGTCGATCTCCCGCGGCAGCGTCAGCGTGCGGCTCATCTCGCCGTACCCAATTTCCCGCAGATGCCAAGTCCAGTCGTCGTGCGCGGCCGGCGTCTCGGTCTTGGCCCGGATCGTCAGCATGCCCTGCTGGTACTGCACGTCGAGGTTGTCCTCTGTCACGCCCGGGACGAGGGCCCGCACGACCAGTTCGTCGCCGGTCTCGTAGACCTCGAGCGGCATCGGACGGGAACCCCGGCCGATCAGCGAGAAGAGCCGATCCGGATTGACGAAGCTCTCCTCGAAGAGCCGGTCCACGGCGTCGCGCAGGGTCATCACATCGCGGAACGGATCCCATCGCTGCAACGTCATCTGCACAACACCTCCTTTCACCGCGGGCTCCTGGGGCCGCTGGGCAGATGCCCAGCGCGACCGCCGCCCGGCGCCCGCGTCGTAGTGACGCCGTATATATAGCAACCTGCTACGGTCCGTGTCAAGAGCCTGCGCCGCACATCGTTGCTGGGCGCGTTCACGGCCGCACCCGACTGCCGCCCCGCCGGCCCACGCCACGGCTGCCGAGCACCGCGGCCGCTGCGCTACTCTGCCCCGATGACGTCCCTCTCTCGCCTCGGGCCGCTCGGAGCGTTCCGAGAACTCCGCCGCGAATACGACCGCGCCGTCCTCGTCCTTGCCGTCGGCGATCTGGTCGCCAGCTTCGGGTTCAGCCTCGTCTTCCCGTTCCTCACGATCTACCTCACCGCGGTGATCGGCGCGAGCGCGACCGAGGCCGGCCTCGTGCTCGGCCTCTACTCCATCGCCTCGATGGGATCGAACGCCGTCGGTGGCTGGCTGGCCGACCGATTCGGCCGGCGCGTAGTGATGATCGGTTCGATCACGCTGACCTCGCTGACCATCATCGCGATGGGACAGGCGCACAACCTGGAGGGCATCGCGGTACTGACGCTGGCGCTGGGCGTCGTCGATCCCGCGTTCGTCCCGGCGGCGCGCGCATCCGTCGCCGACGTGGTACCCGAGCAGCGGCGGCAGCGCGCGTACGGCCTGCTCGCGGTCGCTGCCAGCGTCGGCTGGATCGCGGGGCCTTCCATCGGCGCGGGGCTGGCGACGCTCGGCTACCCGTTGCTCTTCACGGTTGCCGGCGCGGTCCTGCTCGGCTACACGGCGTTCCTGGTAGTCGCCTTCCCGGAGACGCGACCGGCGGCGAGCGGCGCGCCGTCGCCGTCGCCGCACCGGACGACGGGATCCGCGGCCCCGGCGCGCGGCTCGCAGCATGCGGTGCTGACACCGCCCGAAGTCGTCCACGGCACGATCCTGCCGGGCGGGCTTGAGGCGTTGGATGCCCAGGACCCGACGCTGGCGGGCCGCGCACCGGCGTTGCGGGTCGCCGACGCGCGCACGCTCTTCCTCGCCTTCCTCCCGATCGCGGTGCTGATCCACGGCGCGACGTTCCAGTGGGTAGTCACGCTCCCGATCCACGCCAGCCGCGACTTGGGCGTCTCCACCGCGACGTGGGGGCTGCTCTTCGCGTTCAATGGGCTCCTCATCGTGCTCTTCCAGATGCGCGTCTCGACGCTCACCGAAACCTGGGCGAAGCCCGCCACGATGGCCCTCGGGATGGCGGCGTACGCGCTGGGTTACCTCGCAGTGGTCGCGGCGGGACTCCCGGGCTTGACGACGCTCGTCCTGGCGAGTGTCGTGATCTTCGCGACGATCGGCGAGATGCTGGTCTTCCCGGTCGAGCCGGCGTACGTGTCGGACCTGTCGCCGCTGGCGCGGCGCGGCCGCTACCAGGGGGCCTTCGGCGCCGCCGCGGGCCTCGGTTCGGGCATCGGGCCGCCGCTCGGCGGTCTCGCCCTCGACCGGCTGCCGGGGCCGATCCCGTGGCTGCTGATCGCGGGGACGGGCATCATCGCAACGGCGGCCCTCCTCTGGCTCGCTCAGAGGATGCGCGGTGCGGTGGTCGGTGGTCGGCCGACTGCGGCGGGGTCTGCCCCGTGAGCCGGCCGGGTCCGCTGGTGCCACGGCGCGCCCAGTGCGCATCCGGACGCGCAGGATCGCTCTCCGGGCGCGCCGGATCGGCATCCGGGTCCGCCCAACCGGCACGCCAGCCCGCGGAGCCGCCGCTCAGACCTGCGGAGCCGCCGCTCGGACCCGGGGAGCCGGCCCTCAGACCTGCGGAACCGGCACTCGGGACCGCACAGCCGACCCCCAGTCTCAGGGAGCCGGCGAGCGCTCCCGTCGCGCCTCGCCTCCATCGCGCCAACCAGCTCAACGAGCTGTCGGGCGAGGCGTGGCTGTACTTCACCAAGTCGCTGTGGACCACCGCCTACCCATCGGAACTGGGGCACGTGGCGCGCCGCGCCCACGGCGCGAACAAACCCCCGCGCCTGATGGCGCGCCTCATCGAGTTCTTCACCCGCGGCGGGGAGCTCGTGCTCGACCCGTTCGCCGGCGTGGGGGGCACGCTGCTCGGGGCGGCGATCTGCCGCACACCCCGGCGCGCACTGGGGATCGAGCTGGACCCACGCTGGGCCGCGATCTACGAGGCGGTGGTAGGCGAGGCCTTGTCCGAGCGGGCGGGTGCCGGCCCACTCCTGGCCGACCTTGGCCCGGCCGATCCGGGCGGCCCGAGGCGGTTCGACCCGTCGGGCTGCCGCATGGAGGTGGCCGACGCGCTCGACCGGCTCCCCGCACTGCCCAGTGCGTCGATCGACTTCGTGGCGACCGATCCGCCCTACAACCCACAGCTGCGCCAGACGATGTCGGGTGGTCCTCTCGCGCTGGCGCACGCCAACCGGCGCACGGACTACGCGATGGTGACCAACTCGCCGGCGGATCTCGCGAACAGCGCCTCGTATGGTGAGTACCTGGACCGCATGGAGCGTGTCCTGCGCGAGCTGCGGCGCGTGCTCCGCGATGGGCGCTACGCGACGATCATCGTCCGCGACGCGTACCAAGAGGGACGCTACCGGTTCACGGCCTCGGACCTCGCCGCGCGGGCGGAACGGGCGGGTTTCGTGCCCAAGGGCGACCTGATCTGGTACCAGGCAGGGACGCGCCTCCGACCCTACGGCTACCCGCACGGGTTCGTCCCGAACATCGTGCACCAGCACATCCTCGTCCTCCGGGCGGGGTGAGGAGCGCGAACCGCCGGGGGGATCACCGGTTGCGAAGTCACGCGCACGACCACGGCCGCGGACGGCGGCTACCGCGTGCCTGCCGCCGCACCCGAGGAACCCCGACGACGGCCGACCCGCACGGCCGAGGCGCAGGGCCGACCCACCCGATGGCAACGGCGGCGCGGCGCACGCTGCCCCTGGGGCCTAGAATCCCGTCAGTGCGTCCAGTGGCGGCCTGGCCAGATCGGCGCCAGCTGACGGAGGGAACCATGGCCCAGCAGTTCATCGTGCAGCTCCGCAACGAGCCGGGCGCGCTGGCGACGCTTGCCGAGGCGCTCGCCGCGCGCGGCGTGGACCTGCGCGCGATCGGCGGCGGCGGACTCGGAGATGTCGGCCACGTCATCATGACTACCGCGGACGATGACACCGCGCGCCAGGTCCTCGACGAGAAGGGCTACACCTACTTCGAGGGCGAGTCGCTGCTCGCGGAGGTCGACGACCGACCCGGCGGCATGGCGGCTATCGCGCGACGACTGGCCGACGCGGGCGTCAACATCCACGGACACCTCTTCATCGGCCGCTGGGGCGACCGCGCCATGTTCGCCTTCGTGGTCGACGATCCGGAGAAAGCGCGGCCAGTGCTGGAAGGATAGGCGGCCGGCATGCGCGTGATCGTGCGCGAGCCCTCGGAGGCGTTCCGGAACGCGCTCTCGAGCCATCTGGAACGCGACCGGATCGATCCAGCGCGCGCCATCGCCCAACACCGGGCGTTCGTGGCCGCGCTCTCCGCGGCGGGTCTCGAGCTGGTCCCGCTGCCGCCCGAACCCACGCTTCCAGACGCGCCCTTCGTCTCCGACACGCTGATCGCGCTGCCCGCCGCGGCCGAACCCGACGGCCCCACGCGGCTCCTCGTCGTCGGCCGACCGGGCGCGGCCTCGCGGCGCGGCGAGGTCGCGTCGGTCGTCGCCCGCGCCCAGGAGCTCGTACCGGACGCGACCGTCGTCGAGATCGAGGAGCTCGGCACGCTGGAGGGCGGCGACGTCATCGCCTACGGGGACCGGCTCGCGATCGGCGTCTCGGGCCGCACCAACGTGTGCGGCGCCGGTCAGCTGGCGCTCGCGGCCGGCTCCCTCGGATACCGCGTATTCCTCTGCCCGGTGACGGATCGGCTGCACCTCGCGACCGCGGTCACGCCGCTGGGGCCCGGACGCCTGGTCGGCACCGCGGCGGGCTTCGCGTCCCTCGACGCTGCCCCGGGCTCCGCGCCCGCTGGCGAAGTGGAACGGCTGGTGGTTCGCGACGAAGAGGCGCGGGCCGCCAACGTGCTCGCGCTCGGGGGGCGCGTCTTCGTCGCCGCCGGATACCCCCAGACCGCGGCGATGCTGCGGGCGGCGGGCGAAACGGTGGTGGAACTGGAGCTCGACGAGTTCGCCCGTGCCGACGGCGGGCCGACTTGTCTGGTCGCCATCGTGCCGTAGCGGAGAGGGACGTGGCAGCCGCTGCGGCGCCGGTGCGGCCCGGCGCCGCAGCGCGCCGGCCGGGCGTTCGACCGCCGGCAGCGCAGGTAGACTCGTGCCGGTCGGTCGCGCCCGTGGCCGATCGCGGGCAGCTGATCGCAGAGCGCCGCCAGCGGCGCCCCGACGGAGCCCACATCCGGCGAAAGGCGGTGCAGAGACCATGCAGGACGCCGCGACCACGAGGCAGACGCCGACCCCAACCCCAGCCCGCGCCCCCTCCGGCACGCGGGCCCCCGCCGGGCCCCTCTCCGACGAGGAAGTGCGCCTCATCGACGCCTACTGG
>JAKAMV010000888.1 GCA_021812735.1 Chloroflexota bacterium
CGGACGAGCGCCTGGCGGGCCCTGTCCCCGGTGAGGCCGCGGATGATGCGCGCGTCGAGCTTGACGAAGTCGGGCGCAAGCTCCGTGATGTGGCGCATCGACGCGTACCCGGCGCCAGCGTCGTCGATCGCAATGCGGAAGCCTCGCGTCCGGTAAGGCTCGACCGCGGCGCGCAGGGCCTCGTAGTCAGCGATCTCGTCGCGTTCCGTCAGTTCCAGAACGAGCCGACGTGGCGCCACCGGCGTGGCACCGAGCACACACGCGATCCTGGGATCCGCAAGCAGCAGCGGGCTCACGTTGAGGGACACGAACGCGTCCGCCTGCGGAAGCCGACGCCCCGCGACCTCGAGCTCCGTCGCGAGCGCGAGCGCCTCGAGCTCCGGCGTCAGGCCCGCCCGGGCTGCGAGCTGGAACCAGGCCTCCGGAGGTTGGAGCGGGATGGGCGCGAACCGCGCAAGCGCCTCGTACCCGACGACCGCGCTGGTCTCGAGCGAGACGATCGGCTGAAAGGCGGGCCGGAGCAGGTCGGGTGCGTCGAGCACGCGCCGGACGAGCTCCTCCGCTCGAGCCTCCTCACGCAGGGGGCCGACGCCGAGGAACTCGTCGCGGCAGCCGCGCGAACAGAAGAAGCGGAGCCGACCCTCGTCCTCAAGCGTGACCGAGCGCTCTCGATCGACTGCCATCCCGCAGACGGGATCGATGGCGATCGCCTCACCCTTGAAGGGCGATGGCTCGGTGGCTGGAGGAGGAGTCTTCATCGAGGCGCCTGAGGAGAACGGGTGATTGGATCCACGATCGGCCGACCGCCTAAGACGCACCTGAACGCCCCATGAGGACGGGCCAACGCCCAGGCGGGTGGTTGGCGGCACTGTCCCGGTCGGCGCGGGACCGGCCCAGGCCGATGAACGACAGGCTGTGTAGTATAGGCACGCACGGCCCGTCGCTATTGTTCTCGGCGGGCCGCTGGATTCTGAAAGCCCGCCCACCAGCCCCCGATAGAGGCACTTACCATGATCCGACTTCTTCGGTTGAGCTCCGTCGTACTGACCATTGTCGTTGCGCTCGTCGCCCCGGCCGCCACCGCAGCTTCCGAGTCGGGGGCCTCGTATGGCGCCTGCGTGTCGATGCATGCGACGACCATGGGCGGCTTCAGCGGCGACCACAACCCTGGTATGCACCAGGGCTTCTCGAACTGGCCGGGCTGCACTGGTGCCTAGCACGATCTTCCGCGCGGCGATCCGCTGACCACGCTCGCACCCGAGACGCTCGACGATGTCCTCCCGACAGACTAGGGGCTCCCGGCGGGGTCGCGGTCGAGCGGGGAGCCAGGTCGGGACCAAGCCGCACGCACCGATCCTGCCCGCGGCCCCGGCAGCGGACGGAGACGGTGCCCCCCAAGCTGGCGTCGACCCGGATCCGGAACCGGCCGCCATCGTCGTCTCGTACTGCTTCGAGGCCGGGCCGGCGGGCGGCCCTCGGTACGATGCGACGATCCGGGTCACGGGGCGGCGCAGAGGCGTCGACGCGAGGCGCTCGGGCGTCGGCGACAGTTTCGTTCGGTCTGAGATGGTCACCGGCGTGGCCCCCGGTTCCGGGCGCGTTTCCGTGACCAGTTGGGTCTACGGGATCTCCCCGGGCGACTGGGACGTCAGCGCCGAGCTCGTCGGGCCCGAGCGCGCCCTTCAGGCGAACGCCGGCGGGCGGCTGCCGCGCGCACGTTGGTCGTGGCGGCGCTGGGCGGTGGAACCGGGGCCCGAGACCCCTGTCCCGACGCGGTGGGCGCTCGCAGCACCACTGGCGGCCAGTCCTGGCGTCGTGCCGGGCAGCTTCACCGTCCTCGCGGCGGTGGCGCTGGCGACGGCGGTCGGGCTGCAGCCAGCGTTCCTCGCGCATCACGGCATCGACCTCGGGCGCGCCCTCCTGGCCTCGCTCGCCGGTGTTGCCTTGGGATTGGCTGGGGCGAAGGCGTGGTACATGGCGCTGAAGGGCTTCAGCCGGCAGAACCTGCGTGAGGGCTGGTCGGTTGACGGCTTCCTGGTCACGGCGCCCCTGGCTGCATCGGCCATCGCCCTGTTGATTGGGGAGCCGCTTGGCGCGTTCCTGGATGCCGTGGCACCGGGCCTGTTCGTCGCGGTTGCGATCGGCAGGATCGGCTGCTTCCTGACCGGCTGCTGCGCTGGGCGAACGACATGCGGCCTGGGCATCTGGTCGTCCGACCGGCGCGTAGGGGCTCGCCGGATCCCGACACAACTGATGGAGTCCGTGGTCGGGGCCGGCCTCGCGACCGCTGCTGGGGTAGTCGTGGCTGCTCACGTGGCGTTCGGAATGGGCCTTGTGTTCGTGACGACGGTTCTGCTGTACGCCATGGCGCGCCAAGGGCTCCTACGCCTGCGCGCGGAGTCACGGCCGTTCTCTTGGAAACGCGCTGCGTCAGCTGCCCGACCGTGAGGAGCGACACGGACGGTGTCACTCCAAGGCCTTGACGCGGATGGAGCCGGCGCGAGGCCGACACGCCGGCCGATCCGGCGACCACGACTCAGTGGCAGCCCCCGCGATGCCCTGTCGACTGGTCGGTTGCGGGGGTCGCCTGGTCGGCTTCGGCGCCGGTCGCCTGGCTCTCGGACGCCACGTCCTCACCCCCGTGGGCCTGGTGGCCGCCGTGGCCACCGTGACCGAACAGGTGCATGCCGATCATGCCCCCGAAGAGCCCGATCGACAGCAGCGACGACGGTGTCACGACGCCGAGGCGCAGGAGCGCGGCCGCGACCGCGGCCACGGCGAGCGCCGGGTACATCCAGCGCGGGCGGCTCCCGTTGC